>DKMV01000333.1:0-401 GCA_002469605.1 Leclercia sp. UBA7405 | reverse complement strand
CCCAGAAACGCCAGCGTCAGATGCAGATTTGCAGCCGCCACCGGACGACCCGCCTCGGGAGCAAAGTGGTCCGCCCGCCAGCGCACAATCTTCCGCTGCAGCGGGGCGGGCAGCTCAACGGCGAAAAAGAGCCTTTTTGTTTCGGACATACGGGGCGCTCGGTAATGATTTGAGGCGATGCTACAATGTACGCCGTCTAAAGTTAACCCTCTGGAGCCATTCGTGTCCTCGTTGCCGGTCGCCGCTGTCCTTCCTGAACTCCTCACCGCCTTACAACATGCGCCCCAGGTACTGCTCAGTGCCCCCACCGGCGCAGGTAAGTCGACGTGGCTGCCGCGGCAGATCCTGCAGCAGGGGGCGGTTACGGGCAAAATTCTGCTGCTTGAGCCAAGGCGGCTCGC
>DKMV01000045.1 GCA_002469605.1 Leclercia sp. UBA7405 | reverse complement strand
TCGAACTGCTTTTTAATACCCAGCACGGCCAGCGGCAGACCGCCGCCGACGGCTTTAGACATCACGATGATGTCTGGCTCGATGCCCGCGTGTTCGAAGGCGAAGAATTTACCGGTACGGGCAAAGCCTGCCTGAACTTCGTCGAGGATCAGCAGAATGCCGTGTTCCTGAGTAACCTTACGGATGCGCTGCAGCCACTCGACCGGGGCCGGGTTCACGCCGCCTTCGCCCTGAACGGCTTCGAGGATAACGGCTGCCGGTTTGCGCACGCCGCTCTCAACGTCGTTGATCAGATTTTCGAAGTAGTAGGTGAGGGCTTTAACGCCGGCTTCACCACCGATACCCAGCGGGCAGCGGTACTCATGCGGATAAGGCATGAACTGTACTTCCGGCATCATGCCGTCAACGGCTTCTTTCGGCGAGAGGTTGCCGGTTACGGACAGCGCGCCGTGGGTCATGCCGTGGTAACCACCAGAGAAGCTGATGATTCCGCTGCGGCCAGTCACTTTTTTCGCCAGCTTCAGCGCCGCTTCAACGGCATCGGCACCAGACGGGCCGGTAAACTGCAGGCAGTACTCTTTGCCTTCGCCCGGCAGCAGGGAGAGCAGGTATTCAGAAAACGCGTCTTTTAACGGCGTCGTCAGATCCAGGGTATGTAACGGCAAGCCGCTGGTAATAACACTTTGGATGCTTTTCAGGACATCAGGATGATTGTGGCCCAGCGCCAGGGTACCGGCACCGGCAAGGCAATCAAGATACTCTTTATTATCCGCATCCGTCACCCACACGCCGTTGGCTTTAGCGATCGCTAAAGGCAGCTTGCGCGGATAACTTCTGACATTGGATTCCATTTCGGCCTGACGGGCCAGATAGGTCTCGTTGGATTTATTGAAAGAAGAGGCATTCAAAGTATCAATACGGACTTTATCCGTCATCATATCACTCCCACAACCGCGGCGCGTCTGGCGGCCCCGATTGAATCATTGGTTAGAAAAAATGAGAAAGGCTTCAAAAAACGCGGCCAATATAGAGCCTTTTGCTTTGGGGCTCAATGGTTAAATGTTTAACGTTTTATTACCGGGGGCACAAATAGGTAAGAGGCACGCTAAGTCCGCGTGGCGCTTGAGGTTTTTCACTGGACGGACGAGCTGGCACAGTACGGTTTTACAGAACTTTTCAGAGCATCAGATTGGGATAAAACGAGAAGGGAAAGTTAAAGCGGTAGATTTCATTTATGCAGAGGCAGTATCCTAAAGCGCGATTAATATATTAATTGCAACATAATACTTAAATGACTCGGGGTGCCCTTCTTTGTGAAGGCTGAGAAATACCCGTACCACCTGATCTGGATAATGCCAGCGTAGGGAAGTCAGATGCCCTTCACGGCTATCGCTTCTTCACGCAAGGCAGGAGCGAAACCATGCAGCCTGACCTTTCCGAACACCACCTCTTAAACCACTTTCGCGCCCGTGCGCCGCTCACCCACTGTATGACCAACGACGTCGTGCAGACCTTTACCGCTAATGTCCTGCTGGCCTTCGGCGCCTCGCCGGCGATGGTGATTGAAGCCGAAGAGGCGCAGCAGTTTGCCGCGATAGCGGATGCGCTACTCATTAACGTCGGCACGCTCACCGTTTCGCGCGCCCAGGCGATGCGCCAGGCCATAGAGAGCGCCCGTGCCGCCGGCAAGCCCTGGACCCTGGATCCGGTGGCCGTTGGGCCGCTGGCGTTCCGTAGCCGTTTTTGCCAACAGATAATCACACTTGAGCCAGCCGCCATTCGCGGCAATGCCTCGGAGATCCTGGCCCTGGCAGGGATGAGCGCCGGGGGACGCGGGGTGGATACCACTGATACCGCCGCCAGCGCGCTGCCTGCCGCCCAGGCGCTGGCGCGCCAGACCGGTGCCATAGTCGCGGTGAGCGGGGAGGTGGACTACATCACCGACGGCCAGCGCACCAGAACCGCGACCGGCGGCGACCCAATGATGATGCGGGTGGTGGGCACCGGCTGCGCGCTTTCGGCGGTAGTGGCGGCCAGCTGTGCGCTGCCGGGCGACCGGCTGGATAACGTGGCCGCTGCCTGCGCCCTGATGAAGCGGGCAGGGGGCCGGGCCGCCCTTAACAGTCAGGGGCCGGGGAGCTTTGCCAGCGCCTTTCTTGACGCCATCTGGAACCTGAAGGAGGCAGCATGAAACGCATTAACGCACTCACTATTGCCGGCACCGATCCCAGCGGCGGGGCGGGTATTCAGGCCGATCTCAAAACCTTCTCGGCGCTCGGCGCCTACGGCTGTTCGGTTATCACCGCGCTGGTGGCGCAAAATACCCGCGGCGTGCAGTCGGTATACCGCATCGAGCCGGACTTCGTGGCGGCGCAGCTGGAATCGGTGTTCAGCGATGTGCGCATTGATACCACCAAAATCGGCATGCTGGCTGAAGCCGATATCGTCGAGGCGGTAGCTGAACAGCTCAAACGCCATCAGGTGCAGAGCGTGGTGCTGGATACGGTGATGCTGGCCAAAAGCGGCGATCCTTTACTCTCACCCTCGGCCATCTCCACTTTACGTAGCAAATTGCTTCCGCAGGTGGCGTTGATCACTCCCAACCTGCCGGAGGCGGCGGCGCTGCTGGATGCGCCTCATGCCCGGAGCGAGCAGGAGATGAAAGCGCAGGGGGAGGCGCTGCTGGCGCTGGGCTGCGGGGCGGTGTTAATGAAGGGGGGCCATCTGGACGACGCTGAGAGCCCCGACTGGCTCTTTACCCGCGACGGGGCACGGCGTTTTACCGCCCCGCGGGTGATCACTAAAAACACCCACGGCACCGGCTGCACCTTATCGGCGGCGCTGGCGGCGCTGCGCCCGCGCCACAATGACTGGGCCGGGACGGTAGAGGAGGCCAAGGCCTGGCTCTCCGCGGCGCTGGCCCAGGCCGATAGCCTGGAGGTGGGCCACGGCATCGGGCCGGTACATCACTTCCACGCCTGGTGGTAGCAGCTGATGTACCCGAAACGTGCCAGCAGATTGTGCTGAAAAAAACCGCAAAGAGTGGCAAAGCGTCCCGGTCGATACCAGGCTTACCCTGCTCACAAAAAGGGTGAGCCTGAATGAGATGCCCCGACATGACGTCGGAAATTAGGGGAGCATAACTATGACTGATATTGCGCAGCTGCTTGGCAAAGATGCCGACAGCCTGTTACAGCACCGTTGTATGACCATTCCAGCCGACCACCTCTACCTGCCAGGCCACGACTACGTTGACCGGGTGATGATCGATAACAACCGCCCGCCCGCGGTGCTGCGAAATATGCAGACGCTGTATAACACCGGACGCCTGGCGGGCACCGGTTATCTCTCTATTTTGCCGGTTGACCAGGGCGTTGAGCACTCCGCTGGTGCGTCCTTTGCGGCCAACCCGCTCTATTTCGACCCGAAGAATATCGTTGAACTGGCGATCGAGGCGGGCTGTAACTGTGTGGCATCCACCTACGGCGTGCTGGCGTCGGTGTCGCGCCGCTACGCGCACCGTATTCCTTTCCTCGTGAAGCTCAACCACAACGAGACCCTGAGTTATCCCACCGAGTATGACCAGACCCTGTACGCCAGCGTCGAGCAGGCCTTTAATATGGGGGCCTTGGCGGTAGGGGCGACCATCTATTTCGGCTCCGAGCAGTCGCGCCGCCAGATCGAAGAGATCTCCGCTGCCTTTGAACGCGCCCACGAGCTGGGGATGGTTACCGTCCTCTGGGCCTATCTGCGTAACAACGCCTTTAAAAAGGATGGCGTCGATTACCACGTGTCGGCGGATCTCACCGGGCAGGCCAACCACCTGGCGGCCACCATCGGTGCCGATATTGTTAAGCAGAAGATGGCCGAAAATAACGGCGGCTATACGGCGGTGAACTACGGTTATACCGACGAGCGGGTCTACAGCAAGCTGACCAGCGATAACCCCATCGACCTGGTGCGCTACCAGCTGGCGAACTGCTATATGGGGCGGGCAGGGCTGATCAACTCCGGCGGTGCCTCAGGTGGTGAAGCCGACCTCACCGATGCGGTACGCACGGCGGTGATCAACAAACGCGCGGGCGGCATGGGGCTGATCCTGGGCCGTAAAGCCTTCAAAAAATCGATGTCCGACGGCGTGAAGCTGATTAACGCCGTGCAGGATGTTTACCTGGATAAGAGCGTGACAATCGCCTAAACCGCTCCCCTCACCCTGACCCTCTCCCCACAGGGGAGAGGGGATGGCCCTGTGCGGTCTTTTCTCCCTCTCCCCTCGGGGAGAGGGCCGGGGTGAGGGGAAAATTCCGCACTCAATTAACACTTGAAACCACATTTCATTTCATTCAAACATCCTTCCCGATCGACTTCACACTTCCCCCTCCTTTTGTGAAAACTGTCACTCGTTGCAGTGCATATGCCCAAAAAATGGTCAATGCTTAGCGGAATTTGTCTAAGGAAGCGGACGAATTTTGCGCTTAAAGTTAGTTTCGAAACAGCTTTTCAAATTACAACGACGCTCTGAACCTACGTTGTGTTAAGGACTAATAATGAAAATCGAATCCGTTAACGTCACCGTCTTCCAGTATCCCTCGCGCCGCGTCTCCGACAGCGCGGGGCACTCGCATCCGGGGCCGGAGAGCATGGCCAAAATGGCGATGCTGACCATTACCGCAGACGACGGCACCCAGGGGCACGCCTTTGCCCCACCGGAAGTGGTGCGCCCCTTTGTCGTCAACACCTTCTTTCGCAAAGTGCTGATCGGCCAGGACGCGTTCAATCGCGAGAAAATCTGGCAGGAGCTGGCGCACTGGCAGCGCGGCAGCGCGCATCAGCTCACCGAACGTGCGCTGGGTTTTGTGGAGCAGGCGCTGTGGGATCTGATTGGCCGCAAGCTGGATATGCCGGTGTGGAAACTGCTGGGGGGCTATCGCGATAAGGTGCCCGCCTACGGCAGCACCATGTGCGGCGACGATCTGCCGGGTGGGCTCTCCACCCCGGACGAATATGCCAGCTTCGCCGAGAAACTGGTCGCCCGCGGCTATAAGGCCATCAAGCTGCACACCTGGATGCCGCCGGTCTCCTTTGCCCCCAACCCGAAGATGGACGTCAAGGCCTGCGCCGCCGTGCGCGAAGCGGTCGGGCCGGATATCGACCTGATGATCGACGGCTACCACTGGTACAGCCGCACCGAAGCGCTCTACATCGGCAAGGAGCTGGAAAAACTTAACTTCGCCTGGTTCGAAGAGCCGATGGAGGAGGAGAGCATGGCTTCGTACGCCTGGCTGGCGGAAAACCTCTCGATTCCGATTATCGGGCCGGAAAGCCTGGGCGGTAAGCACCACAGCCGCGCGGACTGGGTAAAAGCGGGGGCGTGCGACATTCTGCGGGCCGGCTCTAACGGCGTGGGCGGTATCTCGCCAACCCTGAAGGTCGCCAACCTGGCCGAATCTTTCGGCATGGAGTGCGAAGTGCACGGCAATGGCGCGGCGAGCCTGGCGGTAATTGGTGCCATCAAGAACTGCCGCTGGTACGAGCGCGGCCTGCTGCACCCGTTCCTCGACTACGACGAGCCCGCGGCCTATCTGCACAGCCTGATTGACCCGATGGATGAAAACGGCATGGTGAGCCTGCCGACCCGCCCGGGACTGGGCGAAGAGATTAATTTTGCGTATATCGAAGCCAATACCGTCAGCCATGACTGACAGATAACAATACTTCAACCCTACAAACGGTATACACAGATGAAGAAAAACTCCCTCACGAGGGCGGGTTTACTCGCGCTCTCGCTGATGATGGGGAGCGGTGCGGCGTATGCGAAAACGCCGCCCGACCAGCTCATCATCGGTATGAACATGAACAATCTGCTGAGCCTCGATCCGGCCGCCATGACCGGCAACGAAGTGGTCGGGATTGTGGTGAATCTCTACGACTCGCTGGTGGAGCTGGATCCCAATGAACTCACCAACGTGAAGCCGGCGCTGGCGAAATCCTGGGATATCTCCCCCGATCGTAAAACCCTGACCTTCCATCTGCGCGATAACGTCACTTTTCACTCCGGTAACCCGCTTACCGCCGAGGACGTGGTCTGGTCGATGCGGCGCCTGCTGCACCTGAACCTGGCCCAGGCCTCGGTGTGGAAATCTTACGGCTTCAGCAAAAAGAACATTGACCAGCAGGTAACCGCCCCGGACGCCCACACCGTGCAAATCACCCTGCCGAAGGCCAACGATCCACAGCTGGTGATTTACTCCCTCGGGGCGCTGGGCAATCTCGGCGTGCTCGACAGCAAAACCGTGCAGCAGCACGCGGTGAATAACGACTGGGGCAACCGCTGGCTGACCACCAACGAGGCGGGCTCCGGCCCCTTTATGCTCGAAACCTGGCAGGCGAAAGATGTGCTGCGCATGCGGGCGAATCCGCACTACTGGCGGGACGCGCCCAAAATGAACCGGGTGGTTCTGCGCCACTTCCAGGAGTCGCAAACCCTGCGCCTGATGATTGAGAAGGGCGATCTGGATGTGGCCAATAATATGGCGGTGGCGGATATCAATGCCCTGCGCAAAGACCCCCAGCTCACCGTCGAAGCCGTGCAAAAAGGGACCGTTTATTACGTGGCCATGAGCATGAAGGAGGCCCATTTCGCCAACCCGAAGGTGCGCGAAGCGGTGCGCTACCTGATTGATTATCAGGGTATCAATAAAGCCCTGATGCCGGGCTACGGCGTGCTGCACCAGCGTCCTATCAAGGCGGGGATGCCCTCCACGCTGCCGGACCCTGGCTATAAGCTTGATATCCCGCGCGCCAAAAAGCTGCTGGCGGAGGCGGGCTACCCGGACGGGTTCGATACCACCCTGCGGGTGCTGGCGGATCAGCCGTTCCTTAACATCGCCATCGCCGTGCAGTCCACCCTGATGCAGGCGGGCATTAACGCCAAAATCCTCACCGGCACCGGCAACCAGATCTACGGCGCCATGCGCGAGCGTAAGTTCGACCTGCTGGTGGGGCGCGGAGGCAGCGGGGT
Organism: Leclercia sp. UBA7405; assembly: GCA_002469605.1. Classification (GTDB taxonomy): domain Bacteria; phylum Pseudomonadota; class Gammaproteobacteria; order Enterobacterales; family Enterobacteriaceae; genus Enterobacter. The sequence goes on along the minus strand of DKMV01000045.1, from coordinate 2,000 downwards.
GGAGCCGCATCCGCACTCCAGCCTGCGCGCGCTGGTCTATAACCCGGACAACAACGATGAGGCCCGGCTCACCAACTTCCAGGGCTGGCGCACCAGTTTTTACGATAAGCCCCTGAACGAGATGATCGACAAGGCCCTGCTGGAGCGCGATCCGCAAAAGCAGATTGCCGACTATCAGCAGATCCAGCTGCGCTATGACCAGCTGGTGCCGGCGCTGATCCCTCTCTCCCAGATGGTGGATTCGGTGGTGGTGCGCAACGAGGTGAAAAACTTCCAGTCGCACCCGTCGGCCACCACCTTCCTGCGGGAAGTGTACAAAACCGGAGGTGAACAATGAGCATAGCGATACTCGGGCCCGGCTCCCGCACCCGGCGTTTTTCAAAGCGCGTCTCCCAGGTGCTGGTAACGCTGTTTGGTCTGCTGATCCTCACCTTTTTTATCGGCCGCGTAATGCCGGTGGATCCGGTGCTGGCCATCGTCGGCCCGGACGCCGACCAGAGCACCTATCAGCAGGTGTATGAACAGCTGGGCTTTGATAAATCCCTGCTGGCCCAGTTCGGGATTTACCTGAATAACCTGCTGCACGGCGATTTCGGTAACGCGCTGCTGACCGGTAAACCGGTGCTGGACGATATTCTGCGCGTCTTCCCGGCCACTCTTGAGCTGGCAACCATGGCGATTATCGTCGGCGCTGGACTTGGTATCCCGCTGGGGGTGCTGGCGGCGGCGCGGCGTAACAGTCTCTCCGACTACGTGGTGCGTATTATCAGCCTCGCGGGCTACTCCACGCCGATTTTCTGGGTAGGGATGATGGGGCTGCTGCTGTTCTATGCCTGGCTTGGCTGGGTGGGCGGCGCCGGGCGGCTGGATCTGGGGCTGGACGGCATCGTGCCGCGCCGTACCGGCCTGATGACCGTCGATGCCCTGCTGGCAGGAAACAGCGCCGTCTTCTGGAACGCCATCAACCATCTGGTGCTGCCCGCGTCGCTGCTGGGCTTCCACTCGTTGGCCTACATCAGTCGTATGACCCGCAGCTTTATGCTGGCCCAGCTGTCGCAGGAGTTCATTATCACCGCGCGCGTTAAAGGCTTAACCGAGCGCCAGGTTATCTGGAATCACGCGTTTCGCAACATCCTGGTGCAACTGCTGACGGTGGTGGCGCTGGCCTACGGCTCGCTGCTGGAAGGAGCGGTACTGATCGAAACCGTCTTCTCCTGGCCGGGTTTTGGCTCCTATCTCACCGGCAGCCTGCTGCTGGGGGATATGAATGCGGTAATGGGCTGCGTGCTGCTGGTGGGGGTGATCTTCGTGATGCTGAACCTGCTCTCCGACATGCTCTATCAACTCTTTGACCCGAGGACGAAATCATGACCGTTTCTCTGGATACGCCGCTGGGGGCCGGGCAGTCCGAAGGCCGCCAGCGTATCAGGCGCGCCCTTGGGCGCAGCGCGGGCTTTATCGGCAAGATGGCGCGTAACCCGCTTACCGCCATCGGTGGCGGCATTATTCTGCTGCTGCTGATTGTGGCGCTCTTTGCCCCCTGGATCGCGCCCTACAACCCGCTGGTGCAGGAACTGAATAACGCCCTGCTGGCGCCGAACGCCCAACACTGGTTCGGCACCGACGAGTTTGGCCGCGATATTTTCAGCCGCCTGGTGTATGGCTCACGCATCACCCTCTATATCGTGCTGCTGGTCTCGGTCACCGTGGGCCCGCTGGGGCTGCTGCTTGGCGTCGCCGCCGGCTATTTTGGCGGCAAGGTGGATGCGGTGCTGATGCGCGTCACCGATATCTTTATCTCCTTCCCGAGCCTGGTGCTGGCGCTGGCCTTCGTGGCGGCACTGGGGCCGGGGCTGGAGCATGTGGTTATCGCCATCACCCTTACCGCCTGGCCGCCGATTGCCCGTCTGGCGCGGGCCGAAACCCTCTCCCTGCGCCAGGCCGACTTTATCTCGGCGGTGCGCTTGCAGGGAGCCTCACCGGTGCGCGTCCTGTGGCGT
>DKMV01000160.1:22582-25706 GCA_002469605.1 Leclercia sp. UBA7405 | reverse complement strand
TTGGCGCGCTGCGCCTCTTCCGGCGCGCAGAAGCTTAACGCCAGCCCGCTATTGCCCGCACGGGCGGTACGACCAATGCGGTGCACGTGCACTTCCGGATCCCACGCCAGCTCGTAGTTCACCACCAGCTCGAGGGATTTAATATCCAGTCCGCGGGCGGCAACGTCGGTTGCCACCAGCACGCGCGCGCTGCCGTTGGCGAAACGGACCAGCGTCTGGTCGCGATCGCGCTGCTCCAGATCGCCATGCAGCGACAGGGCGCTCTGCCCGACATCATTCAGGGCGTCGCATACCGCCTGGCAATCTTTTTTGGTATTACAGAAGACCACGCAGGAGGCAGGCTGATGCACGCTGAGCAGCTTTTGTAACAGCGGAATTTTGCCCCACTGGGTTGTATCAAAGAACTGTTGCTCAATGGCGGGCAGCGCTTCTACGGAGTCGATCTCAATGGTTAACGGGTTCTGCTGCACCCGGCCACTGATGGCAGCGATAGCGTCCGGCCAGGTCGCCGAGAAGAGCAGCGTCTGTTTCGACGCGGGGGCAAAGCGGCTCACCTCGTTAATGGCGTCGCTAAAGCCCATATCCAGCATGCGGTCGGCTTCGTCGAGAACCAGGGTTTGCAGGGCATCAAGGGAGACGGTGCCCTTTTGCAGGTGATCGAGCAGGCGTCCCGGCGTGGCGACAATAATATGCGGCGCATGCTGCAAAGAGTCGCGCTGGGCGCCGAACGGCTGGCCGCCGCAGAGGGTCAGAATTTTGGTATTTGGCAGAAAGCGCGCCAGGCGGCGCAGCTCGTTCGCCACCTGATCGGCCAGCTCGCGCGTCGGGCAGAGCACCAGCGACTGGGTCTGGAACAGGCTGGCGTCGATCTGCTGTAACAGCCCGAGACCAAATGCGGCCGTTTTCCCACTGCCGGTTTGCGCCTGCACGCGCACATCACGTCCTTCGAGGATCGCCGGCAGCGCGGCGGCCTGGACGGGCGTCATTGTCAGGTAACCCAGCTCGTTAAGATTATCGAGCTGGGCGGCAGGCAGTACATTCAGTGTTGAAAAAGCGGTCACAATTATTCTCGCATTAAAAGGCTCACGTTCAGCAGGCGCGTATCCTCGCAGATCTGCGCTTACGATGCGACATTTTAATGGGAACTTCGTCCGGTGGCGGATCGGGCATGGGCTGCGGACGGGGTATCGGATCGGGAACTGGAACCGGATCGGTAGGCACCGGGTCCGATTGCCGCGGTTGCCACAAAAGCAGAGTTAACAGACAGGTCATATTACCCTCCAGGCGTCAGGTTGACTCTTTCAGGGTAGACGCTGCTGAACGGCAGGCAAAAAAAAAGCCGACTATTTAGTCGGCGTCGTACGAATCAATTGTGCTATGCAGTAATTCAAAAAAGGAAGTAAGACAATATGGAGCGCAACGCCCATCGCTTGACGTTGCATTCACCTGCGAGATGAATAGTGCGCCTTCCCGGCGGGGATTTTATTGACTTCGCTCAATTAAAATGGCGTTTTAAGGCCGGATATGCCGAAGAAAAATGTAAATTTACAACCATTTACTGCGATGCAACCACCACGCAACACCACCGATTAAAACTACTAACATGATACAGAAGACGGAAAAGCCGAACCGGAAATCACCGCCCGGGATCCCGCCAAGGTTGACGCCAAACAGGCCCGTTAAAAAGGTGCTGGGTAAAAAGACCATCGCCATCAGCGACATGGTATAAGTGCGTCGGGACAACGACTCCTGGGTCACCTGGGTAATTTCATCAGTCATGATGGCAGTTCGGGCAATACAGGCGTCGATCTCATCGAGTCCGCGTCCGAGCCGGTCGGCAATATCCTGCATCCGCCGACGCTGGTCGTCACTCATCCAGCTCAGGCGCTCACTCGCCAGGCGGGCATAGACATCCCTTTGCGGAGCCATGTAACGGCGCATCACGATCAGCTGCTTACGTAACAGGGCCAGAAAACCGCGCGGTGGGATTTGCTGATCGAGCAGATTATCTTCGAGGTCGATAATTTTATCGTGCAGCTCTTCAATAAATTCGCTGGCGTGATCGGTCAGGGCATCGCAGACATCCACCAGCCAGGCGCCGCAATCCTCCGGGCCACTGCCCTCTTTCAGATCGTTGACCACGTCGTCCAGCGCCAGCACTTTTCGCTGACGGGTTGAGACAATAAGCCGCTCGTCCATATAGACACGCATTGCCACCAGCTGGTCCGGACGTTCATCCGTGCTGCCATTGATGCAGCGCAGGGTTATTAATGTCCCCTCACCCATGCGCGTCACCCGCGGGCGCAGGCTTTCGCCCGCCAGCGCATCGCGCACGTTGTTGGGCAGCAGCGGCGTGGATGCCAGCCATTCCGCGCTCTCTGACTGGGTATAGTTCAGGTGCAGCCAGCAGGGATGTTCACGATCGATAATATCGTTATCTTCCAGCGGTCTTGCGCCGCCTTTTCCGTCGAGGATCCACGCAAATACCGCGTCCGGAACGTTTACTTCCGATCCTTTAATACCTTCCACAGCGCCTCCGCCTTTCGCAAACCTGTTGTCAGTCTAGCCACCCTGGCATGTTAAGCAACAGATTACATGACCATCGCGCTGAATTTGTTCATAAAAAAGCCTGGCACGCGCCAGGCTAATGATTCATCAGGCATGTGCCGGGGGGCTGATAACCTGAGCAACAGGCGCCGGGGCGCCATCCCGGGCCAGACGAAAATTGCGGGTGCGGGCCTGAAGCTCCACCACCTGATTTTTCATCACCGCGGATGACTCCAACAGCTCATCAACCATCGCGACATTGCTTTGGGTGACGCTCTCAAGGTCGCTTAAGGCCAGGGTAATCTGGGCAATGCCTTTATCCTGCTCGCTGGTGGAGGTGGAGATTTCGTCCATTAGCTGGCTCACCAGCCCGGAACCGCTCACGATCTCCTGCATATTTTTTTCTGCATCCGCCACCACCATCACCCCCTGGCTGACGTTATGGCTGGTAACATCGATCAGGGATTTAATGCTTTTGGCCGCTTCGGCACTGCGATGTGCCAGGCTGCGCACTTCTCCGGCCACCACCGAGAAGCCTTTACCGTGATCGCCGGCCCGGGCGGCTTCTACCGCCGCG
>DKMV01000160.1:0-22479 GCA_002469605.1 Leclercia sp. UBA7405 | reverse complement strand
TTGGTCTGGAAGGCGATGCCGTCGATCATCGAGATGATCTCGGTCATCTGCTGAGCACAGTCGGTAATGGAGCTCATATTGTTGGCCACCTGCCCCATTAGCTCTCCCCCTTTTCTCGCCTGCTGGGTGGCGATGTTCGCCCTCTCGCTGGCGAGGCGGGTATTTTCAGCCGTATTGCGGGTAGAAGAGGCCATCTGCTCCATGCTGGCGGCCGTCTCTACCAGAGAAGCCGACTGCTGTTCCGTTTTGGCCGACAGCGCCGCGCTGCGGGCCGCCAGCTGTTCTGAAAGGGTCATCGCCGTGCGGGAAGAGGCGCGGATTTCACTGACCAGAGTGGCAATATTGCCGGAAAGCGTATTAATACCGGGAATTAATCGTCCCGCACAGTTATTACCAAATTCAGGAATGACAACGCCCAGATTGCCGGAGACAACTTCTTCAATACTTTTTTTCACCATATTGATCGGCTTCACAAGAAATTGAGTCAGATAGGTAAACAGCAATAAAAAGGCGAGCAGGAACAATATATTTAGCGTAATGAGCAGCGTTACTCTGTCGGTTGAAAAATAGACCACAGCGTTGATGATTAAAAAAAGAGCGATGAGGTAGATAAGAATAAAGGTTCTTACACTTATGTTCTTAAGCATAATGAAATCCGCAGGTGCGATTATTTTGATATTAATTTTATAGCATTCACCTTTTTATTTTTCATCTCAATTTTAACGGCCGGTAGCTTTTGATAATAGCGGAACATGATTTAACCTAAGATGATATTTTATGCTGGAAAATTATCTGTATAGCAACTTTTAACCTTTTATGGTGTCTGGTGCGTTATCCTGCAGCAGGTTATTGAGTAAATAAAAAAGCGTACAGCTTATTAAGTTAAGCATGGAAGGTGGTTCCCTCACTAATATTAAGCAGCGCTTAAATCATTTTATACATTAAAAGCGCTAATGTTTTTGGCGGTCCTACCGATAAAGAGTGGTATTTTATATGCGCTGCACGCTGCAATATAAAATGCCGATTCCACTCAGAAAATAACCACCCTGGGCCAGGTTAAAATAAATATATCCCTGTGTTATTAACGCCCGCCGCTTTTGCAGGACGATTTAAATAACAGCGGGTTATTCATCTTTTTTAGCTTTCAGCAGCGCATAGCGAACAATCAGCTGCTGCAGATGCTGCTCCATCTGGGTTTGCTGCGCCGCAGGCCAGGGCTGCCCCTGCGCTATTTCAGCTAATTTGCGCAGCTCCTCTTCAGCTGGCGTGGCGCTGTTAAACGACTGCGACATGGCAAAAACCGCAGACTTCAGCTCGCTCACCGTGATGTATTTGCCTTTCTGCTCATCCAGGGCGTTAAGCCGGTTCGCCAGCTGCTCAAGCTGCATCATCCCCTGATGCCAGCCGCGCATCTTTTCGGGCGGGAGGACGGTCGCCGTTAACTGCTGTTGCCACTGTTGTACCAGCGGTTTCGCCTGCTCCGGCCACAGCCTGTGCGCCTGTTGTACAAGGTTATCGCCATAGCTGATAGCCCAGTCAGGCTTTAGCTGTGAAAGGCGCGTTAGCGCCTGCTGCGTCTGGCGGATCCCGGTTTCGGCTGAGTGCTGTGGCAGCGACGGGGGCTGTTCAGTAGCGAATACAGCGGGCTCTGGCGGATTTAGCGCCCGCCAGCTCCATCCGGCTATTACCGCCAGCGCCAGCATGGTCAGCATCCCGGCGGCAAACGGCTTCCGGGGTCTGGCTGGCACCTGGCTTTCATTTATATATTCCCCTTGCACCGGCGGTTTGGGCCGGGCGATATCTTGCTCTGTCGGTTCGCAGAGCCCGGCCGGTACACCGACCTCGTCCAGCACGTTTACATCCGTTTGTGGTCTGTTTTCGCTCTTTTCGAACCGCGCCGCCGCGCTATGGATCAGGCTACGCAGGGCCTCAAGCTCGCCGGCCTGCTTTAGCTCCAGCCCCTGAAGCCTCTGCGCCATTGCGTTCAGATGCGCCTGCGCCTGCTGTAGTTCGCCGGGATCGGTTGTAGTCAGGGTGAGCGTACGCATCACCTGCTGTAGCCTTTTACCGAGCGCGCCCAGGATGTCCGTTCGCGCCCGCGCCGGATGCGGCCAGAGGTTGTCCCAGTGTCGTGAGATGAGATTATCCAGGATCCGCAGCCCTTCGTTCATGCCGGTAAGCCCGGCCTGCTGCGCTCTTGCGAGGGTATACCAGGCGCCGGACTGGAGATCGACCCCGCTGTGTTCAAACAGCGACAGGCAGAGGTTTTCTACCTGCTGCCAGTTGACGTCCGGACGCGCCGGATGGGTCAGCTTGTTCATCTCTTCCCGCAGGGAAATATAATCCGCAAGGGTGCGCGGGTCGCCGCCTGCTTTAAGGTGGTGTTCAGTGTGTGTATTCATGATGGTTCCAGTCGGAGTGGAAAATCAGATTGCGGTCAGGGCAGCCATTTGCCCTTTCAGATAAGACCGCTTATTCCTGCAATTATTGAATTCACAGACGACCAGTCCTTTAAGCGGCAATTCATCTTTCTTCTCGATACTATCGATATGGGGCGGAAGTGGTGAAGGGAGAATTCCGGGTATTTCGCGCTGGGCCAGGTCAGACATAGGATTCCATTCCTCAGAAGTGATGATGGGTGAAAGGTCACTCTCTGCAGGGGATGATAGTATAAATTAACAATCCGGTTCAAGCTGGCAGATCTCTGATTTGCAATGAGATTTTTTCTAAGAATATTACCCCTCAGAATATGACAGAGAATCTTATTAATTACAGATATGTAATAATTAAGGGCAGATCGTAGATGAGATAAAATATAAAAAAACTGGCGCAGCAATCTGCGCCAGTTTTCATTTTCGAGCTTATGCCCGGCGGGAATAGTTATTAGTGCTTCACGATATACATCGTTCGGCTGTAGGCCACATCTTCCGGGTTATTAATCGGATACCCTTTCACCCACGGCTTAATTAAACGCCCGTTGGTGTACTGATAAATAGGCGCTATCGGGGCTTTTGCCGCCAGTATTTTCTCTGCGGCGTTGTAATCTACATTGCGCGCTTTTTCCGTGGTCTCCTGCGAGGCCTGGGCAATCGCCTTGTCATAGGCCGGATCGCTGAAGCGCGAGATGTTCCCCGTATGGGTGGAGGTCAGCAGCGACAGGAAGGTAGAAGGCTCGTTGTAATCCCCGACCCAGGAGGCGCGGATCACATCGAAATTGCCGGTATTACGGCTATCGATATAGGTTTTCCACTCCTGGTTTTGCAGCTTAACGTCCACGCCGAGGTTTTTCTTCCACATGGAGGCCACCGCGATGGCGATTTTCTGGTGATTTTCAGAAGTGTTATACAGCAGGTTTAACTTCAGCGGACGCTGAGGATTATATCCTGCCGCCTGCAGCAAGGTTTTGGCCTGGGCATTCATCTCCTCCTGAGACATCTGTTCGAAAGGCGACGGCTCTGGCGTAAAGCCGGCAGTGACGTCCGGGGTGAAATGCCATGCCGGTTTTTCGCCGGTGCCCAACACTTTATCTGCGATGATACGGCGATCGATGGACATGCTTAACGCCAGGCGCACGCGGGGATCCGCGGTCGGCCCCTTCTGGGTATTAAAAGCGTAATAGTAGGTACCCAGCTGCGGCGGCGTATAGACCTGGCCCGGGATATCTTTCAACAGCTTTTGATAAAGGTTTTTCGGGAAAGATTCGGTGATGTCGATGTCGTTTGCCAGGTAACGCTTGGTGGCGGAGGACTCCTGATTAATAGGCATAAAGGTGACTTTTTGCAGCACCGTTTTGCCGTTATCCCAGTAATGGCTGTTCGGCTCTACCACCAGCTTTTCGTTAACCACGCGCTCTTTCAGCACATAGGCGCCGTTACCCACCAGCTCGCCGGGACGGGTCCACTCTTTGCCGCTCTCGACGTTGGCTTTCTGCACCGGGTAGAAAGCAAAGCTGGCGGTGAGATTGGCAAACCAGGGCAGCGGTTTATCGAGCTGGATGCGTAGGGTGCGCTTATCCACCGCCGTTACGCCAAGCTGCGATGGCGCCGCTTTACCATCGATGATGGCCTGGGCGTTATTAATGCCGGCCAGCGCGGCAAACCAGGCGAATGGCGACGTGGTTTTCGGATCAACCAGCCGCTGCCAGCTGTAGACGAAGTCCTGCGCCGTTACCGGCGTCCCGTCTGACCAGCGGGCGTCATCCCGCAGGGTAAAGGTCCAGACGCGGTTATCATTACTCTGCCAGCGGGCGGCGACGCCGGGAACCAGCTCCCCCTTCTCATTCTGATTCACCAGCCCTTCGAACAGATCGCGTATAACCTGGATCTCGGGCAGTCCTACCGCTTTTGCAGGATCGAGCGACGCGGGCTCATCTTTAATGTGGCGGACCAGCTCCTGTTTGGACGCCAGCTGCGTGCCGGCAGGAATATCGGCAGCGAAGGTATGTGATGAGAGGCCGCAGAGTAATAAAGCAGAAGTGAGCAGCGAAACAGGATGCTTCATGAGATCCCCTTTGAAAATGGTGGCTAACGAGCAGATGGCTAATTATTTGTTTTGGAACAGAGAAATGCAAACAACTTCCCGTCGAAAGTTGATATGGGCCGGGTTTCAAACCAGAGTGAAACTATTTGATTAACCATGAGTTTTGCACAACACTGCCAGTAAGCACGTTTACCATCAGGAATCCCTATGCCCCTTACCCGCCCCAGAACAGAACGCGGCGCTTTTCCGCCGGGAACCGAGCATTATGGCCGCTCGTTCCTGGGCGCGCCGCTGATCTGGTTTCCCGCCCCGCAGGCCGATCGCGACAGCGGCCTGATTATTGCCGGCACCCACGGGGATGAGAACTCGTCGATCGTAACCCTCTCCTGCGCTCTGCGCACCCTGGCACCGGCGCGTCGCCGCCACCATGTGATCCTGGCGGTGAACCCGGATGGGTGTCAGCTGGGTCTGCGCGCCAACGCCCGCGGGGTAGATCTGAACCGCAATTTCCCGGCAGCCAACTGGCGGGCGGGCGAGACGGTCTATCGCTGGAACAGCGCGGCAGAGGCGCGTGACGTGGTGCTGCTCACCGGCGAAAAGCCGGGTTCAGAGCCCGAAACCCAGGCCCTGTGCCAGCTGATCCATAAGCTGCATCCCGCCTGGGTGGTGTCGTTTCACGATCCGCTGGCCTGCATAGAAGATCCCGCCCACTCCGCGCTGGGAAGCTGGCTGGCGCAGACCTTTGCGCTGCCGTTGGTGACCAGCGTCGGGTACGCGACCCCAGGTTCGTTCGGGAGCTGGTGCGCCGACCTCGGCCTGCCCTGTATTACGGCGGAGTTCCCGCCGGTGTCGTCCGATGAAGCCAGTGAAAAGTACCTGCAGGCGATGACGGATCTGCTGCGCTGGGAGGCTCAGGGATAGAGCGTCCCGGTGGTGTAACGCAGCGCGGGCGAGACATCGACCGCCAGCCAGGTCGGGCCGTCCAGATCGGCAAAAGTCACCTGCGAGGCCAGGGGTAGCGCGGCGTTAATGGCCCTTGAGGTGCAGAGCATACAGCCAAGCATCAGATCAAACCCATGCTGGCGTGCTTCCTGCGCCAGCGCCAGCGCCTCGGTCAGCCCGCCGGTTTTATCCAGCTTGATGTTCACCATTTCGTAGCGGCCTTTCAGCCCCGCCAGGCTTTCCCGGGTGTGGCAGCTTTCGTCGGCGCAGATGGGCAGCGGATGGATAAAGTTCTCCAGCGCTGCATCCTCTCCCGCCGGGAGGGGCTGCTCGAGCATCGCCACCCCCAAATCGGCCAGCAGCTGACAGCGGGCCGCCAGCCCCTCTACGCGCCAGGACTCGTTGGCATCGACGATAAGGGTTGCCTCAGGCGCGGCGGCGCGAATGGCGATCATCCGCTCGCTAATCAGATGGTCATCCAGCTTCACTTTCAGCAGGCGCGCGCCAGAGGCACAGAGCGCCTGGGCGCTGGCCGCCATCTGCGCCGGCTCGCCGATTACCACGGTCTGGGCGGTAATCACGCTTTGCGGGGGCTGACTTCCTGCCAGATGCGCCAGCGGTAACGCCTGGCGGCGCGCCGCCAGATCCCACAGGGCGCAGTCCAGCGCATTGCGGGCCGCCCCCGCAGGCAGCGCGGCCTGCAGGGCTTCACGGGTCATCCCCCGCTCGATTTGCGGCCCGAGGGCCATTACCTGCGCCATCACCGAATTTACGCTCTCGCCGTAGCGCGGGTATGGCGTGCATTCGCCAACCCCTTTAACACCCTCTTCCTCAATTTCGACCACCACCACGCAGGCTTCGCTGCGGGCTCCCCGGGAGATAACAAACGGCGTATGCAGAGGCCAGGCTTCTTCATAAACCTTAAGGGTTCTCATGACTTACTCCTGTAGGGCGACTTATCATAAATAGGGTTTGCCGTGTTATCAGCGGATGTCATACACTAGCGGCGACGTTAACTATATGTAAACAGGAAGATATCCATGTCACAACTCGTACATTTTCAGGGCAATCCGGTTTCTGTTGCAGGCGCTATTCCGCAGGCTGGTAGCAAGGCGCAGGCTTTTACTCTCGTGGCAAAAGATCTGTCCGACGTCGCGTTGAGCCAGTTTGCCGGCAAACGTAAAGTGCTTAACATTTTCCCGAGCATCGATACCGGCGTGTGCGCCGCCTCCGTGCGTAAATTCAACCAGCTGGCGACCGAAATGGACAACACCGTGGTGCTGTGCATCTCTGCCGACCTGCCGTTCGCCCAGTCCCGCTTCTGCGGTGCAGAAGGCCTGAGCAACGTTATCACCCTGTCTACCCTGCGTAACCCGGACTTCCTCGAAAACTACGGCGTGGGTATCGCCGAAGGCGCCCTGAAAGGGCTGACCGCTCGTGCCGTTGTCGTTATCGACGAAAACGACAACGTCGTCTTCAGCCAGCTGGTGAATGAGATCACCACCGAGCCGGACTATGCTGCCGCGCTGGAAAGCCTGAAAGCCTAAGCGCAAAACGCAAAAAAAAGCCTCCCTGCGGAGGCTTTTTTCGTTTATGACTCTTCACCTTTTTTCTGGCTCAGGCCGTATTCGCGCAGTTTGTTCGCAATCGCGGTATGAGATACCCCAAGACGCTTCGCCAGCTTACGCGTGCTGGGGTAGCTGCGATAGAGCTGGGTCAGCACCGAGCGTTCAAAGCGGCTGGTAATATCGTCCAGCGAGCCTTCCATCGCCTCTTCTCCCACCGCCACCGATCCGGCATCGTAATCCGGCAGCAGAATATCCTGCGGACGAAGCTCAAAACCTTCCAGCTGCGTCAGGGCGCGGTAAATCGCGTTTTTAAGCTGGCGGACGTTGCCCGGCCAGCCGTAGCGGGTCAGCACATTGCTCAGATCGGCAGAAAACTTCGGCCGCGGAATGCCCTGCTCATCGGCAAAGCGCGCCACAAAGAGCTCGGTTAACGGCATGATGTCCTGCGGGCAGTCGCGCAGCGGCGGGATATTCAGGGTCAGCACGTTAAGGCGATAGTAGAGATCTTCCCGGAAGACCCCTTTTTGCACCAGCTCCACCAGGTTCTTCTGGGTGGCGCAAATCACCCGCACATCCACATGCACTTCATGATCTTCCCCCACCCGGCGGAAGGTGCCGTCGTTAAGGAAGCGCAGCAGTTTGGCCTGCATCCGCGGCGACATTTCGCCAATCTCATCCAGCAGCACCGAACCGCCGTTGGCCTGCTCGAAGAAGCCTTTTTTCCCTTCCGGCGCGTGGCCGAACAGCTCGCTCTCCACCGCATCCTCCGGAATGGAGGCGCAGTTTAGGGCGAGGTAAGGCTTGCCCGCCCGCGGGCCGGCCTGATGCACCGCGTGCGCCAGCAGATCTTTGCCCGTACCGGTATCGCCGGTAATCAGCAGCGGCGCGCTCAGGTTCGCCAGCTTGCGCGCCTGGTCAACAACGTGACGCATCTTCGCGCTCACGGCGATGATCTGGCTGAAGGCACCCACATCCTGGCTGGTAAGATTCTGCAGCTGGCGGCCCATGCGGATAGTTGAGCGCAGCATAATCACCGCCCCGGTCAGAACGCTGGCTTCGCTCTCACCCTGCAGATACACCGGGGTGATCTCCATCAGGAAGTTCTGACCGTGGATCACCACGTGTTCGCTGTGGGTGGATTGCGGATTGCTCTCAAGCCAGCGCTGAAAATTAAAGCCCGGAATAAGCTGTGGCGCGGTGTGATTGCTCAGGTTGGCCGACTCCAGGCCAAAGAGCTGGCAGCTGGCGAGGTTGGCACGCTCGATTTTGCTTTTCAGATCGAGCGATAAGAAAGGCTCCGGCATCGCTTCCAGCAGCGCGCTCAGCGCCAGATGCTCCCGCTCGGAAGGCATCCAGGGAACGGTACGTACATCCGTAACGCCAGTGATACGGCGGATCTCCGCCATCAGGCTACTGAATGTATCAAATTCGATTTCAGCGAAATTGAGGTAAATCTTGCCGACCGGATCGATCTCAATGCCACGCAGATCAATGCTACGTAAAACAAGCAGATCGAGTAATTCGCGGGTCAGGCCGAGACGGTCCTTACAAAAAACTTCCAGACGCATGGGAAAACACCTATAAGCCGGTAACCTTCAAATAATAAGCCAGATATCGACATTCAGGAAGATAGCTGTCAACAAATATTGACAGCCTGCGGAAATATCAACCGCTCTATGGGCTTATTGCGGCTTTTTGTTCAGCGTCTCTTTCAGCTGGCCAATCAGCTCCCGGCGAAAATCCCCCAGCCGGGGCTTATCGTCGTCGAGCCAGGGCAGCGGGCGGCAGAGCTCCATGGCCTTGATCCCCAGACGCGCGGTCAGCAGACCTGCGCCAATCCCCTGCGCGGCGCGGGTGGAGAGACGAGCGGCCAGATCCTGCGACATCCAGTCCATGCCCACCTCGCGTACCAGCTCCGTCGCGCCAGCAAAGGCAATGTTCAGCAGCACCAGGCGAAACAGACGCAGGCGGCTGTAGTAACCCAGCTCAATGCCGTAGAGGGTGGCGATACGATTAATAAGCCGTAAATTGCGCCAGGCGATAAAAGCCATATCCACCAGCGCCAGCGGGCTGACGGCAATCATTAATGTCGATTCTGCCGCCGAACGGCTGATCTCCCGGCGCGCCTGGGCATCCAGCACCGGCTGCACCAGATGGGCGTACAGGGAGACCACCTCTCTGTCGTTTTGCGTTTCGTGAATGGCGGCGTACCAGCGCTGTAGCGCCGGGTGCGACTGATCCAGCCCCGCCTGGCGGGCCAGCTTTTCGCAAAACTCGCGGCCTTTACCGTTAGCGTGGCTGTGGAGCAGATCGCGGGCTTCATCGCGCTCGTGGGCGCGCTGGCGCAGGCGCCACAGGCGGCGCCATTCGGTGGCTAGCGATCCTACTCCAGCGCCAATAATCAGCGCCCCGGCGGCACAGCCTCCCAGCGCCACCCAGTCCTGGGTCTGCCAGGCGTTCATTGTCCACTGCACCCCCTGACCCGCTACGCTCACGCCGAACAGCGCCAGCCCGGCGGTGACCATTTTGCGCCACAGGCTGCGTTTTGGGCGCAGCGCCTGCTCGACCACCGCTTCGGCCGGCCCCTCTTCGGTAAGCAAAGGATCGGTGACGGCGGGAGCAAAGTTATCTGCCTGCGGGCCGTCGAAGGTCTGCGCGGCGCGAAAGGCTTCGCTGCGCTCCGGCTCCAGCGGCCCGGAAAAATCGATACGCGGTTTTAGCGGTTCCGTCATCGCAGTTTATCTCCTATTAAAAACTCCAGCGCCGCATCCAGGCGGATGTGCGGTAACGGCTGGTCAACGTTCATGGTTTGCGGACGAAATGCTTCGAACTGGAAGCCCTGGTTTTGCCAGAATGCCTGGCCGGGTAGCCGGGCGGGCACTTCGCCAGGATAGACCGTCAGCGGCTCGCCGTCGCTCAGGCGGTTGCCGCGCAGCGCCGGGAGCTTTTCGCCGTTGACGTCGATTAAGCCGCTCTGGGTAGCCTGCACCGAGGCCAGCCCCAGGCAGTCCATGCTGATGCCTTCAAAGGCGGCATTTTGCCAGGCGTCCTGCACCAGCTGTTGCAGGAGCGACACCATGTTGGCGTGCTGATCCACCGTGACGTGATCCGCCTTGGTGGCGGCAAACAGCAGTTTATCGATAACCGGGGAGAAGAGACGGCGAAAGAGCGTGCGCTGCCCGTAGTGGAAGCTCTGCATTAGCTGGGTGAGCGCCAGGCGCATATCGTTGAAGGCCTGCGGGCCGCTGTTCAGAGGCTGCAGGCAGTCGACCAGCACGATCTGGCGGTCGAAGCGGAGAAAGTGGTTGGTGTAAAAACCTTTGACCACCTTGTCGCAATAGTAGTTGAAGCGCTCGCGTAGCGTTCCGGCGTTGGTGCTTTTATCCGCCTGGGCCAGCTTAGATTCGCCCGTGGCCTCTACGTCTGGCCACGGGAAGAACTGCAGCGCGGGGGCGCCCGCCATTTCGCCCGGCAGCACAAAACGGCCCGGCTGAATAAAGTGCAGCCCCTCGTTTTTGCACTGGTGCAGGTAATCGGTCCAGGCTTCGGCAATGGCTGCCAGCCGTGTTTCATCCGCCGGGGCCAGCGGATCCAGCCCTTCACATAGCGCACGCCAGCGAGCGGACCACTCGGCCCGCTGCCCCTGCAACAGGCCGGTCATCTGCCGCGACCAGCTGAGGTAATCCTGGGTCAGCATGGGGAGATCGAGCAGCCATTCGCCGGGATAATCGACAATTTCCAGATAGAGGGTGGAAGTGTCTTTAAAATGGCGCAGCAGGGAGTCGTTAGAGCGAAAACGCAGGGCGAGGCGGATCTCGCTGACGCCGCGGGTCGGCGTCGGCCAGCTCGGCGGCGTGCCGTACAGCTGGGCCAGCCCTTCATCATAGGTGAAGCGCGGGATGCCGAAATCCCGCTGCGGGACACGCTTGACGCCCAGCAGCCGCTCTTCACGCACCGCGCTTAATAGCGGCAGACGCGCCCCGGCATGTAGATTCAGCAGCTGGTTAACCATCGCGGTAATAAAAGCCGTTTTGCCGCTGCGGCTCAGTCCGGTGACCGCCAGGCGTAAGTGACGATCGACCCCGCGGTTAACCAGCGAGTTGAGTTCAGATTTAAATCGCTTCATCGCCATCCTGTTATGCCCTGAAGGAATTATTTTTTTAAAGATATTACATGGGGATCAATGCGGGGGAATAAAAGCCCTGAGGGGAACCGGCACGGTGGGCGCGTGCCGTCAGATACTATTTAAGCTTGCCGGAGACGCGGTTTGCCAGCTTTTTAAGCATCGGCTCCAGCGCCACCGCCAGCAACATTCTCACCGGCTTGCGCGCCACGGATTTCACCGCCCAGCCCGCTACGCCCGCAGGGCCGTACCGGAGTGCGGTGAGTAAAACCAGCTTCCCTGCGAATTTCAGGCCCGGTTTAACCTTGTGTCCGGCCCGTTGCCAGCGTTGGTTCATAGCATCTCTCTTCGTTAAAGCTGACGAAAACGGCTTCGCAGCGTAAAGGTATCGGAGGTCACATAACGCTCCATTTCGCGCAGGCGCTTTTCGCCTGCCGACAGCTCGGCGTCTACGGCATCCAGCAGCTCGCTGCTGGTGGGGGCGTCCTCGCCGTCCAGCGCGCCGTCCGGCATTGGATCCAGCACGAAGGATAAAATGATATAGGCCACCAGGGTGATAAATGCCAGGCCAAAGAAGATGGAGAGCACGGTAACGACCCGCACCAGCTTCACCGGCACGTCCAGATAATGCGCCAGCCCGGCGCAGACCCCGCGCACCATCCCCTTCTGGGGAATACGCCACAATTTTTTATTCAGATTCAGTCCGGCCATTAGCGATCCCTCCAGTTCGGATGTTCCGCGTCCAGGATCGCTTCCAGCGCCTGAATGCGTTCACGCATTTTTTTGGCGTCGTCGGTTAACTGTCCCAGACGCTGGTGCTCGTTTTGCGACAGCTCGCCGCGGGAAGAACGGTTGCTGTAGTGGAGCCAGAGCCAAATCGGCAGAACAAACAGCACAAAAATGGTTAGCGGAATGGCAAGAAAAAGCGCGCTCATGTCTACTCCTTGTCTTATGAGTGGCGGCGCCCGCCGGCGCCGCTGTGATTATTATTGATTATCTTGTTTCATTCTGGCTTTAAGCGCGGCCAGTTGCTCGCTGATTTCATCGTCGGCTTTCAGATCGGCAAACTGCTGATCCAGCGATTTCTGTTTGCCAAAGCTGTGGCTTTCGGCTTCTGCTTCCATCTGATCGATACGGCGTTCAAACGACTCGAAACGGGCCATGGCTTCGTCCAGCTTGCCGCTGTCCAGCTGACGGCGCACGTCGCGCGACGTGCTTGCCGCCTGGTGGCGCAGCGCCAGCGCCTGCTGACGGGCGCGGGTTTCGCTCAGCTTGTTCTCAAGCTCGGCGATCTCTTTTTTCATACGGGCCAGGGTTTCGTCCACCAGCGTCACTTCGTGCTCGAGGGTGGCAACAATATCCGTCAGCTTCTGTTTTTCAATCAGCGCCGAACGCGCCAGATCGTCTTTCTCTTTACGCAGCGCCAGCTCGGCCTTTTCCTGCCATTCGGCCTGCTGGGCAGTGGCCTGTTCAATGCGGCGACTTAACTGTTTCTTTTCGGCCAGCGCACGGGCGGAGGTAGAACGCACTTCAACCAGCGTATCTTCCATCTCCTGGATCATCAGACGCACCAGCTTCTGCGGATCTTCCGCTTTCTCCAGCAGTGAGTTGATGTTGGCGTTCACGATGTCGGCAAAACGAGAAAAAATACCCATAATTTGATCCTCATAGTTCTGTTATCGGGCTAAGCCCTGCTACAGAGTTAATACAAAAGCCGTGCCAACTTTTTATCTTGTTGATTTGTATAGTGTGACTTGCTTTTGTCGCCCTTAGCCCCTACTCTCGCTTAGTGAATCACACCACATAATGGTCAATTTCATCATGGCAGAATTTAAAGATACCCTGTTAGGCGAGGCCAACGCCTTTCTGGAGGTACTGGAGCAGGTTTCACGCCTGGCGCCGCTGAATAAGCCGGTGCTAATCATTGGCGAGCGCGGCACAGGTAAAGAGCTGATCGCCAACCGCCTGCACTATCTCTCCCAACGCTGGGACGGCCCCTTTATCTCGCTTAACTGCGCCGCTCTGAACGAAAACCTGCTGGATACCGAGCTTTTTGGCCATGAGGCCGGGGCCTTTACCGGCGCGCAGAAGCGTCATCCGGGCCGTTTTGAGCGGGCCGACGGCGGCACGCTGTTTCTTGATGAGCTGGCCACCGCGCCCATGCTGGTGCAGGAGAAGCTGCTGCGCGTCATTGAGTATGGCGAGTTAGAGCGCGTGGGCGGCAGCCAGCCGCTGCAGGTGAACGTGCGATTAGTGTGCGCCACCAATGCCAACCTGCCGGAGATGGTCGAACAGGATAAGTTCCGCGCCGATCTGCTGGACCGGCTGGCCTTTGACGTGGTCCTCCTGCCTCCGCTGCGCGAGCGCCGTAGCGATATCATGTTAATGGCGGAGCAGTTCGCTATTCAGATGTGCCGCGAACTCGGCCTGCCGCTATTCCCTGGCTTCAGCGAGCGCGCCCGGGAGACCCTGCTTAACTACCGCTGGCCGGGCAATATCCGCGAGCTGAAAAACGTGGTCGAGCGGTCGGTCTATCGTCACGGCAGCAGTGAAACCGAACTGGACGATATCATTATCGATCCCTTTTTCCGGCCTAAAGCGGAGCCAGAAGCGGCACCCCGTGCGGCGGCTTCTCCCACCCTGCCGCTCGATTTACGCCAGTTCCAGCTCGACCAGGAAAAGCAGCTTCTGGAGCAGAGCCTGAACGAGGCAAAATTTAACCAGAAACGCGCCGCCGAACTGTTGGGCCTGACCTACCATCAATTAAGGGCATTGCTTAAAAAGCATCAGATGCGCTGACAATATCAGCACTTACCCGCAGACATTTTTACGAAGCAGGCGTAAGTGCGATACACTTTGCAGATCGAATCTAAAAACCTTAAAAATTATGCGTCTGGTTTTCTCGTCCCTGATTGCGCTCGGTCTGTTCAGCAGCCCGGCATTTGCCGCGCCCGTACCTGCGCAGCCTGCTGATATCCGCGACAGCGGCTTTGTCTACTGCGTAAGCGGGCAAGTGAATACGTTCAACCCACAGAAAGCGAGCAGCGGCCTGATTGTCGACACGCTCGCGGCCCAGCTGTACGACCGCCTGCTGGACGTTGATCCTTATACCTACCGGCTGGTGCCGGAGCTGGCAGAAAGCTGGGAAGTGCTGGATAACGGCGCGACCTACCGTTTTCGCCTGCGCGACGATGTCACCTTCCAGACCACCTCCTGGTTCAAACCCACCCGCAAGCTGAATGCGGACGACGTGGTCTTTACCTTCCAGCGCATTTTTAATCGCCAGCACCCGTGGCACTACATTAATGGCGAGGAGTTCCCCTATTTCGACAGCCTGCAGTTTGCCGACACGGTAAAAAATGTCCGCAAGCTGGATAGCCGCACGGTGGAATTTAGCCTCTCGCGGCCGGATGCCTCTTTCCTCTGGCACCTGGCGACCCACTACGCCTCGGTTATGTCCTCGGAATATGCCACCCAGCTTGCCGCCGAGGGCAAGCAGGAGCAGATTGACCGCCAGCCGGTAGGCACCGGCCCGTTCCAGCTGGAGGAGTATCGCGCCGGGCAATATATTCGCCTGCAGCGCCACCCGCACTACTGGCGCGGCACGCCGCTGATGCCGCAGGTGGTGGTGGATTTAGGCTCCGGCGGCACCGGCAGATTATCCAAACTGCTTACCGGGGAGTGCGACGTGCTGGCATGGCCCGCGGCCAGCCAGTTAACCATCCTGCGAGACGATCCGCGTCTGCGCCTGACCCTGCGTCCGGGGATGAACATCGCCTACCTGGCGTTTAATACCAATAAGCCGCCGCTTAACAATCCGGCGGTGCGTCACGCGCTGGCGCTGGCCATCAATAACCAACGCCTGATGCAGTCCATTTATTACGGCACCGCCGAGACCGCCGCCTCTATTCTGCCCCGCGCCTCGTGGGCCTATGACAATGAGGCTAAAATTACGGAGTACAATCCGGCAAAAGCGCGCGAACAGCTGAAGGCGCTGGGGGCGGAGAACCTGACCCTGCAGCTGTGGGTGCCTACCAGCTCCCAGGCCTGGAACCCGAGCCCGCTAAAAACCGCCGAACTGCTGCAGGCCGACCTGGCCCAGGTGGGGGTGAAGGTAACGATCGTGCCGGTCGAGGGGCGTTTCCAGGAGGCGCGTCTGATGGATATGAATCACGATCTGACCCTGGCTGGCTGGTCCACGGACAGTAACGATCCTGACAGCTTCTTCCGCCCGCTGATGAGCTGCGCGGCGATCGACTCCCAGACTAACTACGCCCACTGGTGTAATCGCGAATTCGACAGCGTGCTGCAAAAAGCCCTTGCCACCCAGCAGCTGGCGGCGCGAATCGACGCCTACGACAACGCCCAGACGATCCTGGCCCGCGAGCTGCCGGTGCTGCCCCTGGCCTCCTCCCTGCGCCTGCAGGCCTACCGGTACGATATTAAAGGGTTGGTGCTGAGCCCGTTCGGCAACGCCTCTTTTGCGGGCGTCTTCCGTGAGAAACAAGAAGAGGTGAAAAAACCGTGATTATTTTTACCTTACGCCGCCTGCTGCTGCTGTTGATCACCCTCTTCCTGCTGACCTTTGTCGGTTTCAGCCTGAGCTATTTTACCCCGCACGCGCCGCTGCAGGGCGCCTCTTTATGGAATGCGTGGGTTTTCTGGTTTGAAGGGCTGCTGCACTGGGATTTTGGCGTCTCCAGCATTAACGGCCAGCCCATTGCCGAGCAGCTGAAAGAGGTCTTCCCGGCGACCATGGAGCTGTGCATTCTGGCCTTCGGCTTTGCCCTGCTGATAGGGATCCCGGTGGGGATGCTGGCCGGGATCGCCCGCAATAAGTGGCAGGATAAACTTATTAGCGCCATTGCCCTGCTGGGCTTTTCTATCCCGGTATTCTGGCTGGCGCTGCTATTGACGCTCTTTTTCTCTCTTAACCTGGGCTGGCTGCCGGTCTCCGGCCGGTTCGATCTGCTCTATACCGTGAAAACGGTCACCGGCTTCGCTATCATCGACGCCTGGCTGTCGGACTCGGTATGGCGCCATGAGATGATCGTCAGCGCCGTGCGCCACATGGTATTGCCGGTGCTGACCCTGGCGGTGGCCCCAACGACTGAGGTGATCCGCCTGATGCGCATCAGCACCAGCGAGGTGTTCGATCAGAACTACATCAAGGCAGCGGCCACGCGCGGCATGTCGCGCTTTACCATTCTGCACCGCCATGTGCTGCACAACGCCCTGCCGCCGGTGATCCCGCGCCTGGGTTTACAGTTTTCCACCATGCTGACGCTGGCGATGATCACCGAGATGGTCTTCAGCTGGCCGGGGCTGGGGCGCTGGCTGATCAACGCCATCCGCCAGCAGGACTACGCCGCCATCTCTGCCGGCGTGATGGTGATTGGCGCGCTGGTTATCATCGTTAACGTGATCTCCGATATTCTGGGTGCTATGGCTAACCCTCTGAAACATAAGGAATGGTATGCCTTACGATAGCGTATACAGTGAAAAGCGCACGCCCGGCGCGCTGCGCACCGTGTGGCGTAAATTCTACGCTGACACCACGGCGATGATTGGCCTGTACGGCTGCGGCGGCCTGCTGCTGCTCTGCCTGCTGGGCTCGTGGTTCGCCCCCTACGGTATCGACCAGCAGTTCCTTGGCTATCAGCTGCTGCCCCCTTCCTGGTCGCGCTATGGCGAAGTGTCGTTCTTCCTCGGCACCGACGATCTCGGGCGCGATCTGTTAAGCCGCCTGCTGAGCGGCGCGGCGCCCACCGTTGGCGGCGCCCTGCTGGTGACCTTCGCCGCAACCCTGTGCGGGCTGGCGCTGGGGATCGTTGCCGGGGCCACTCATGGCCTGCGCTCCGCGGTGTTGAACCATATTCTCGATACCCTGCTCTCTATTCCTTCTCTGCTGCTGGCGATTATCGTGGTGGCCTTTTCCGGGCCGCATCTTGGTCATGCGATGTTCGCCGTCTGGCTGGCGCTCCTGCCGCGCATGGTGCGCTCGGTTTATAGCCTGGTGCACAACGAGCTGGAAAAAGAGTACGTGGTGGCAGCACGTCTGGACGGCGCCACCACCATGAACATTTTGTGGTTTGCCGTGCTGCCAAACATCGCCTCCGGGATGGTCACCGAGATCACCCGCGCCCTGTCGATGGCAATTTTAGATATCGCAGCGCTCGGTTTTCTCGATCTCGGCGCGCAGCTCCCCTCTCCCGAGTGGGGCGCGATGCTGGGTGATGCGCTGGAGCTGATTTACGTCGCCCCCTGGACGGTAATGCTGCCGGGAGCCGCCATTATGGTGAGCGTCCTGCTGATTAACCTGCTGGGCGACGGCATACGCCGCGCAATTGTGGCGGGGGTGGAATAATGCCGTTACTGGATATCCGCAACCTGACGATTGAGCTTAAAACCAGCGAAGGCTGGGTGAAGGCGGTCGATCGGGTGAGCATTACTCTCAGCGAAGGGGAGATACGTGGCCTGGTCGGCGAGTCCGGCTCGGGCAAAAGCCTGATTGCCAAAGCGATCTGCGGGGTGTCGAAAGAGAACTGGCGGGTCACCGCGGACCGCATGCGCTTTGACGATCTCGACCTGATGCGCCTCTCCCCCCGGGAGCGGCGCAAGCTGGTGGGCCATAACGTGTCGATGATCTTCCAGGAGCCGCAATCCTGTCTCGATCCCTCCGAGCGCGTGGGTAAACAGCTGATGCAAAATATTCCCGGCTGGACGTACAAAGGCCGCTGGTGGCAGCGGTTCGGCTGGCGCAAGCGTCGGGCTATCGAGCTGCTGCACCGGGTGGGGATTAAAGATCACAAAGATGCGATGCGCAGCTTCCCCTATGAACTCACGGACGGCGAGTGTCAGAAGGTGATGATCGCCATTGCGCTGGCCAATCAGCCGCGTCTGCTGATTGCCGACGAGCCCACCAATGCGATGGAGCCCACCACCCAGGCGCAGATTTTCCGCCTGCTGACGCGCCTGAATCAGAACAATAACACCACCATTTTGCTCATCAGCCACGACCTGCAGATGCTGAGCAAATGGGCGGATAAAATCGACGTCATGTACTGCGGGCAAACCGTCGAAACGGCGTTTAGCGACGATCTGATCGCCACCCCGCATCACCCTTATACCCAGGCGCTGATTCGGGCGATCCCCGATTTCGGCAGCCCGATGCCGCATAAAAGCCGGCTCAACACCCTGCCGGGCGCTATTCCGCTGCTGGAGCATTTGCCGATCGGCTGCCGGCTGGGACCACGCTGCCCGTACGCGCAGCGCAAATGTATTGAGACCCCGCGGCTTGCGGGTGGCAAAAACCATCTTTTTGCCTGCCATTTCCCGCTGAACATGGAGAAAGAGTGACATGGTCGAAACGCTGCTGGAAGTGCGCAACCTGAGTAAGACCTTCCGTTATCGCACCGGGCTGTTCCATCGTCAGAACGTCGAGGCCGTTAAGCCGCTGAGCTTTACCCTGCGCGAAAGACAGACCCTGGCGATCATTGGCGAGAACGGTTCGGGGAAATCGACGCTGGCAAAAATGCTGGCCGGGATGATTGAACCCACCGACGGCGAGGTGCTGATTGACGATCATCTGCTGAAATTTGGCGATTACTCATTTCGCAGCCAGCGTATCCGCATGATTTTCCAGGATCCCTCGACCTCCTTGAACCCGCGTCAGCGCATCTCGCAGATCCTGGACTTTCCCCTGCGCCTGAATACCGATCTTGATTTCGATGCCCGGCGCAAACAGATCCTCGAGACCCTGCGCATGGTCGGGCTGCTGCCGGATCACGTCAGCTACTATCCGCACATGCTGGCGCCCGGACAGAAACAGCGTCTGGGCCTTGCGCGGGCCCTGATCCTGCGTCCAAAGGTAATTATCGCCGACGAAGCCCTGGCCTCGCTGGATATGTCGATGCGATCCCAGCTGATTAACCTGATGCTGGAGTTACAGGAGAAACAGGGGATCGCCTATATTTATGTAACCCAGCATCTGGGCATGATGAAGCACATCAGCGATCAGGTGCTGGTGATGCACGAAGGCAACGTGGTGGAGCGCGGCAGCACCGCCTCGGTACTGGCCTCCCCTCTGCACGACCTGACGAAACGCTTAATCGCCGGCCATTTTGGCGAAGCCTTAACCGCCGATGCGTGGCGAAAAGACAGGTGACCCTCCCTTAGACGAGTGGTCGGATTAACTATGTACGCGACACATGCTATTATCGCCGCGTTTTAACGACGGCTGTCCGCCAAGATGACGGCCGCCACAACAATGAATATAAGGATTAGAGCTATGGGTTTTCTTTCCGGTAAGCGCATTCTGGTGACTGGCGTTGCCAGCAAACTCTCCATCGCATACGGCATCGCACAGGCTATGCACCGTGAAGGCGCTGAGCTGGCGTTCACCTATCAGAACGAAAAGCTGAAAGGCCGTGTGGAAGAGTTTGCCGCGCAGCTGGGTTCCAGCATCGTTCTGGAATGTGACGTTGCTCAGGACGAAAGCATTGACGGCATGTTTGCCGAACTGGCAAAAGCATGGCCGAAGTTCGACGGCTTCGTTCACTCCATCGGTTTTGCCCCGGGCGACCAGCTGGACGGCGACTATGTGAACGCGGTAACCCGTGAAGGCTTCAAAATCGCTCACGACATCAGCTCCTACAGCTTCGTCGCCATGGCTAAAGCCTGCCGCGAAATGCTGAACCCGGGCTCTGCCCTGCTGACCCTCTCTTACCTGGGTGCTGAGCGCGCGATCCCGAACTACAACGTGATGGGCCTGGCGAAAGCCTCCCTGGAAGCGAACGTACGCTACATGGCTAATGCAATGGGTCCGGAAGGCGTGCGCGTCAACGGTATCTCTGCTGGCCCAATCCGCACCCTGGCGGCATCCGGCATCAAAGACTTCCGTAAAATGCTGGCACACTGCGAAGCAGTAACCCCGATTCGTCGTACCGTGACTATCGAAGACGTGGGTAACTCTGCGGCATTCCTCTGCTCCGATCTCTCTGCTGGTATCTCCGGTGAAGTGGTTCATGTTGACGGCGGTTTCAACATCGCGGCGATGAACGAGCTGGAAATCAAATAAAAGTACGCTTTCCCGGCGGCGCTCGCTGCCGGGTTTTCACCTCTCTGCTCTCTTCTATATTCCGTTCTGCTATTTGTTATCACCTAACAATATTTTTCCCGCCGTATGGGTTACGCCAGGATATTGATCGCCATTTTGAGATCAAGGAACGCCCATGGAACAACGCCGTCTTTCTGGCAAAGGCCACTGGTATCATGAAACCCAGTCCAACCACTGTCCGGCAGACGTTCTGCCCCTGGTGCCTGAAGCCGCCTACGTCGACGACCGTTTTTTGCTCGATTTAGCCCTGCCCGATACCATTCTGGACGTGCACGCGCGCTGGCTGATACCTGCCAGAGCGCTCTGTAGCCTGCTTTTCCCGCTGCGGGTCCAGGTCTCACGTTTACGCACCCTGAGCGCCTACGACAGGTTAAGCACGGCACTAACGGTGGCCCAGGCCTGCGGCGTGCAGCGGCTATGTAACCATTACGCCGCCCTCCTCGCCCCGCTCCCCGGCCCTGACTCCTCCCGTGAAAGTAACCGCCGTCTGGCAGAGATCACCCAATACGCCCGCCAGCTTGCCAGCTCACCCGACGTTATTGACGCCAAAGCCCAACAGCAGCTGGACGAGGTGGGACTCACCCTCTACGACCAGGTAGTGATTAACCAGATTATCGGCTTTGTCGGCTTCCAGGCGCGCATGGTCGCGGCTTTCCAGGCCCTGTCCGGTCTGCCGGTGCGCTGGCTGCCGGGCCACCATATCCAGCCGCACGCCCTGGCTGAGGAGCTCGATCTCGAAGAGTGGCACTCGATTCTGCCCGGGGTTGAGCTGCCCAACGCCAGCGCCCGGCAGTTGGAGAGCCTCGCCCGCTGGCATATTCTGGGGGCGCTGGCGCCGGTGCTGTGCCATGAGGCCCAGCTGCTGGATCTGACCGGTGAGATCCTGACCAGCGGCATAGAGACTAACGAGCCAGCGCTCTGCGCCAGTCCGGCATTTGCCGCGGCGGCAGACCTGCTTGCCCGCTCTCCCGACAGGTTTAGCGCCGCGCAGCTCACGCCCCTCACGGAGGCAGGCGCAACCCAGGCGCAGGCGATTAACCTACTGGCGTGGAGCGCATTTTCTGGCTGGCTTGCCCGGCTGAAAATCGCCTTGCGCAAGCCTTAATAACCCTACAGATGACCTAAAGAGCGCTTGCTGAAGGGATAAGATTCGCGTAAAACTGTCAGCCGCTCATTGGCTACGAAAATAGACACTATGTTTCAGGATAACCCGCTGCTTGCGCAGCTTAAACAGCAGCTTCATTCTCAGACGCCCCGCACTGAAGGGGTTGTAAAAGCCACGGAAAAAGGCTTTGGCTTCCTTGAAGTCGATGCGCAGAAAAGCTACTTCATCCCGCCTCCGCAGATGAAGAAAGTGATGCACGGCGACCGTATCGTGGCGGTGATCCATACCGAAAAAGACCGCGAATCCGCCGAGCCGGAAGAGTTAATCGAGCCATTCCTGACGCGTTTCGTGGGCAAGGTACAGAAAAAAGACGACCGTCTCTCTATTGTTCCCGACCATCCCCTGCTGAAAGATGCCATTCAGTGCCGCGCCGCGCGCGGCGTTGAGCATGATTTCAAAGAGGGCGACTGGGCCGTTGCCGAGATGCGCCGTCACCCCTTAAAAGGCGACCGCAGCTTCTACGCTGAACTCACCCAGTTCATCACCTTTGGTGACGACCACTTTGTCCCCTGGTGGGTTACCCTGGCACGCCATAATCTGGAAAAAGAGGCGCCGAACGGCGTCGCCACCGAGATGCTGGACGAAGGCCTGCAGCGTCAGGATCTGACCGCGCTTAACTTCGTGACCATCGACAGCGCCAGCACCGAAGATATGGACGATGCGCTGTACGTTGAGGAATTAGCCGACGGTAAACTGCAGTTGACCGTGGCTATTGCCGATCCTACCGCGTGGATCGCCGAAGGTAGCAAGCTGGATGAGTCGGCGAAGGTGCGCGCCTTCACCAACTACCTGCCGGGCTTTAACATTCCGATGCTGCCGCGCGAGCTCTCCGACGATCTCTGCTCGCTGCGTGCTAATGAAGTGCGCCCGGCCCTGGCCTGCCGCATGACAATCGCCGCTGATGGCACCATCGAAGAGAATATCGAGTTCTTCGCGGCCACCATCGAATCCAAAGCCAAACTGGTCTACGACGAGGTCTCTGACTGGCTGGAAAACCGCGGCAGCTGGCAGCCGGAGAACGACGCTATCGCTGGGCAGATCCGCCTGCTGCACCGCGTTTGTCTGAGCCGCAGCGAGTGGCGTA
>DKMV01000267.1 GCA_002469605.1 Leclercia sp. UBA7405 | reverse complement strand
GATCTGCCTATTTTGAAAACGCGTTTCTGTCGCCACGCCCAGACGGACGGACTGACGTAGTGAATGGTCTTTATGCCCTGCTTTTTCAGGTTACCTTCAAGGGTAATATTGAAATCGGGCGCGTCGATACCGACGAACACATCGGGCTTGAGTTCGATAAAGCGACGGGTGAGATCGGCACGGATATGCAGTAAACGGCGCAGGCGGCCCAGCACTTCAACAATGCCCATCACGGCCAGCTCTTCCATTTCGTACCAGGCTTCGCAGCCTTCGGCCTGCATCAGCGGGCCTGCCACGCCAACAAAGCGGGCGTTGGGTATACGAGACTTGAGTGCGCGGATAAGACCGGCACCAAGAATATCGCCGGAGGTTTCTCCGGCGACCAGGGCTATCGTTAATGGACGGTTGTCGACCATTAACGAATCAGACCACGCGTGGAGCGTTCAAAGAACTCGGTGAACGCTTTCACTTCCGGATGCTGTTCCGCCAGAGCGGCAACTTCCGGTTTGGCCTCTTCCAGCGTTTTACCGCTGCGGTACATTACTTTGTACGCATTACGGATAGCTGTAATGGCTTCGCGCGTGAAGCCGCGACGCTTAAGGCCTTCGATATTAACGCCAAACGGCGTTGCGTGGTTACCCTGCGCAATCACATACGGCGGGACATCCTGCGCCACGCCGGAGCAGCCGCCAACCATCACGTGCGCACCGATGATGCAGAACTGATGGACAGCCGTCATGCCGCCAATGATCGCGAAATCGTCAACCGATACGTGTCCCGCCAGGGTTGCGTTATTGGCGAGAATACAGCGGTTACCTACCGTACAGTCGTGCGCGATATGCGCATTAACCATAAAGAGATTATCGCTGCCCACCTTTGTTAATCCACCGCCCTGTACTGTGCCACGATGAATGGTGACGCTTTCGCGAATGCGGTTACGATCGCCAATTTCGACACGGGTCGGTTCACCAGCATACTTCAGATCCTGGTTCGCTTCGCCGATGGTGGCGAACTGATAGATCTCGTTGTCGCGGCCAATGGTCGTATGACCATTTATCACAACGTGAGATTTCAGTACGGTACCTTCACCAATTACGACATGGGGTCCAACAATACAAAACGGGCCAACGTGGGCGTTAGCACCGATAACGGCGCCCTCTTCCACAATGGCAGTAGGATGAACAAAGGCAGCTTTATCAATCACGTATCAGGCCTCCCGGCTACGCGCACACATCATGGTAGCTTCGCAGACAACTTTACCGTCAACCAGAGCAACACCTTTAAAGCGAGTCAGGCCGCGGCGCGTTTTTTCAAAAGTTACTTCCATGATCATCTGATCACCAGGCACGACCGGGCGCTTGAAGCGCGCTTCATCGATACCCGCGAAGTAATAGAGTTCACCCGGCTCCAGTTTACCGACGCTTTTAAACGCCAGGATACCGGTAGCCTGCGCCATCGCTTCCAGGATCAACACACCCGGGAAGATAGGCTTACCAGGGAAGTGTCCCTGGAAGAATGGCTCATTTACGGATACATTTTTCACTGCGCGCAGAAAACGACCTTCTTCAAAATCCAGCACGCGATCTACCAGTAAAAACGGGTAGCGGTGCGGCAGAAGCTCTAAAATCTCTTCAATGTGCAGAGTATGAGTGTCAGTAGTCAAAATACTCTTCCTGTCTAAAAATTCTGAATGACCATAATAACACGGCCTGCCGGTTTAAAAGAAAGCCGACAGGCCGGGAAGTGTGCATTAAACGGATGAACGCTTAGTTTTGTTGATCGATTTTGCGCTCAATAGCCTTGAGGCGCTTACTCATATCATCAATATTCATCACCAGGGCGGCAGTTTTACGCCACACCTTGTTAGGTTGCAACGGAATACCTGAGGAATAGACGCCCGGCTCGGTAATAGGACGCATCACCATGCCCATCCCCGTCACCGTGACTTTATCGCATATTTCCATATGCCCATTAATGACGCTGGCACCGCCAATCATGCAGTAACGGCCAATCTTCAGGCTGCCCGCCATGATTACGCCACCGGCAACCGCCGTATTGTCGCCAATCACAACGTTATGTGCAATCTGACACTGGTTATCGATGATAACACCATTACCAATAACGGTGTCATCCAGCGCGCCACGGTCAATGGTGGTGCAGGCGCCGATCTCAACGCGATCGCCAATAATCACCCGACCGAGCTGCGGGATCTTCACCCAGTTGCCGCGATCGTTGGCGTAGCCGAAGCCGTCTGAACCGATAACGGTCCCGGACTGGATCAGGCAGTTTTCGCCGATTTCAATCTCATGATAAACAGAGACGTTGGCCCACAAGCGAGAGCCGGCACCGATTTTGGTTTTTTTACCTACGAAGCAACCTGCACCGATCACCACGTTATCGCCCAGCACAACGTCTGATTCGATAACCGCATTCGCGCCGATTGAGACGTTGTTACCCAGCTGCGCCGTCGGGTCGATCACCGCACCTGGTGCAATGTTCTGCGCCGGCTGCGGCGTGGTATCAAGAATTTGGGCCATACGCGCGTACGTAAGGTAGGGATTTTTCACTACCAGCGCAGCACCGGAGGCAAACGGCAGATCGTCCATCGTCAGCACGACAGCAGACGCCTGGCATTGAGCCAGATGTTCACGGTACTTAGGACTTACCATGAATGTGATGTTGCCTGCTTTAGCGGATTGCATGGACGCAACAGCGGTGATGACGATATCGCCATCACCGTGTAATTCTGCATCCAACTGCTGAGCTAAATCAGCCAGTCGAATTGAAGGCATTACTTATTTAACCTGTTTCAGTACGTCAGCGGTGATGTCTTTAACATCGCTGCTGTTGAAGGCAACGGCGTTGGCATCTACAACCAGATCGATGTTCTGATCGGCCGCAACGGCTTTCACCGCGGACTGGATACGAGTAACCAGTTTGCCACGCTCTTCGTTAGAACGACGCTGACGATCCTGCTCGAAAGCCTGGGCTTTCTGGCTGAAGGTCTGGCGCTGAGCCATTACGTCTTTCTCGATTTTGCTACGGTCGCTCGCTTTCATGGTAGAACCATCGCGCTGCAGACGCTGCATTTTAGATTGCAGGTCGTTTTCCATGCGCTGCAGTTCGCTGGCACGGCCTTTGAACTCGTTTTCCAGGGTGGCAGAAACACCGGTTTTCTGCGCCACCTGCTGGAACAGATTACCCATATTGACGACTGCAATTTTGTCCGCTGCCTGAGCAGAAGTTGCCATCGCTAAACCCAGACCTGCAGCTAATAACCACTTTTTCACAATTTACTCCTTACCATCCCATTGGTACCCGAAGGTACCGTTCTTTGCGTGGCAAGGCGATCATGCGATCGCCAGTTGTCAGCGCTACACTGCCAACGCATTCCATTGCGACGGACAATTACCAGGTTTTACCAATGTTAAACTGGAACTGCTCCGCTTTGTCTCCATCGTATTTCTTAAACGGCTGGGCGTAGGAGAAGACCAACGGCCCCAACGGTGACATCCATTGTAATGCGAGACCGGCAGACATGCGAATGTTGCTCGGGTCGCTGTAGTCCGGAACATCACTCGGCATACCTTGAGTGCTCCAGTTGGTATCCCATACCGTACCGGCATCCACGAAGAACGAAGTACGCACGGAGTTAGCATACTTGTCGCTGATAAACGGCGTAGGCGTAATAAACTCCAGGCTGGCGACGCCCATAGCGTTACCGCCAACTGCGTCATCAGAGCTGCAAAGCTGTCCTACACCTTTATCGCAGTTATCGGCGTCATTACCGCCGTAATAGACCGCTTTCGGACCAATGTTATTGGACTGGAAGCCACGTACGGTGCTGGAACCACCCGCATAGAAGTTCTCGTAGAACGGCAGCTCTTTGCTACCGATACCGTCGCCATAGCCCCAGCGCGTACGGCCCAGAACGACCCACTTGTGGTCGTCATCGATCGGGAAGTACGACGCGGTATCCAGGGTGACTTTATAGAACTCGTTATCAGAGCCCGGAATAGTCACTTTACCGTTCAGGTTAACGCGCGAACCTTCGGTCGGGAAGAAACCACGGTCAAGGCGGTTGTACGTCCAGCCATAGTTAAAGGTGAAGTCATCAGCCGCAAAGCCGTTGTCATCACCTGAGGTGCTTGCCGACTGGCCGATAGAGTCCAGATAACGCCACATCGCCACCTGCGGTTGCATGTTGGACAGGTCGTTATGCACATAACCTAAGCCCGCACGCAGGGTGTTGTATTCGTTGATCGGGAAGCCCAGGGTACCGTCTACACCATAACTTTTGTTGGTGTAGGAGGAGAGATCCGCATCATCCGCTTTAAAGTCGTTATAGAAGATACGACCGCCCAGACTCACACCGTCAACGGTGAAGTACGGGTTAGTCACGGAGAATTCAGAGTAGGTCTGGTAATCGTTCTTGGTCCCGTTGATACCAACGGAATAGCCCGTACCCAACCAGTTATCCTGCTGCACGCCAACCTGGAAGCTTACGCCACTTTCAGTACCGTAGCCGACACCAAAGTTAAAGCTACCGGTGTTGCGCTCTTTTACCTTATAGACCACGTCTACCTGATCCGGACGGCCAGGCACGCGCTGGGTATCGGTATCAACGGTTTCGAAGTAGCCCAGACGGTTCAGACGCTCTTTACCCTGATCGACCAGGTCGCTGCCGAGCCATGCCCCTTCCATCTGGCGCATTTCGCGACGCAGGACGGAGTCTTTAGAGGTGTCGTTACCTTCAAAGCGAATTTTACGCACATAGAAGCGGTTACCCGCATCAACGTTAACGCGCAGCTTAACGGTTTTATCAGCGTCGTTGATTTCAGGCTGAGTCTGTACGCGCGGATAGGCGTAACCATAGCGGCCGAGCAGCTTTTTAATGCCGTCTTCCATTTTGGTCACTTTCGAACCACTGTAGAGTTCACCCGGCTGCAGTTTAGTCAGGCTCTCAATTTCAGCGGAGTGGCCCGCGAGGTTACCGCTCACTTCCACACCAGAAAGGGTGTATTTATCACCTTCGGTGATGTTAACGGTAATGTAGATGCCTTTCTTGTCCGGCGTCAGGCTAACCTGAGTGGAGTCGATATTGAAACGGGCATAACCGCGGTCCAGGTAGTAGCTGCGCAGGGTTTCAAGGTCACCCGCCAGTTTCTGTTTCTGGTATTTGCGATCGCCAACAACGTTCCACCACGGCACTTCGTCACGCAGCTGGAACGTAGAGATCAGTTCATCAGTGCTGAAGGCATGGTTACCCACGATGTTGATCTGCTGGATTTTCGCAGAGACGCCTTCCTGGAAGACCAGCTTCAGATCGACGCGGTTACGCGGCAGCGGGGTAACAACGGCTTTCACGCTCGCGCTGTATTTACCTACGCTGTAGTAGAAGTCTTCCAGCCCTTTTTCAATATCGGCCAGGGTGGTACGGTCCAGAGATTCACCGACACGGACGCCAGAGGCTTCAAGGTTTTGCTTGAGCATGTCGTCTTTCACCGACTTGTTGCCGGAGAACGTGATGCTGGCAATCGTCGGGCGTTCCTTCACCTGAACAAGTAACGTATCACCGTCACGCAGAACCCGAACGTCCTCGAAGTTGCCGGTGGCAAACAGCGCGCGAATGGTATTACTGATATCTTCATCATTAACCGTATCGCCTGGACGCACTGGCATACTGAGGAGGGCCGCACCAACGGCGACACGCTGAAGGCCTTCGAAATGAATATCTCTCACTACGAACCCGTCAGCACCGTATACGGTGGCGCTGCTAAACAGCAGCGACGCTATGAGCAACTTTTTCATCGCCATCGTTATTATGCGTTCTTCCTAACTATCTCTCTTACAACCGAGAGAAATCATTGAAAAGTGCAAGCCCCATTAACAGCACCAGTAAAATCGAACCAATGCGATAACTAAAGTCTTGAACTCGCTCGGATACCGGCCCGCCTTTTAGCTTCTCTATCGCTAAAAACAGCAGATGCCCCCCGTCTAAAACCGGAAGTGGGAACAGGTTGATTATCCCGAGGTTCACGCTAATCAGCGCAAGGAACATCAGATAGTAAATCACCCCGAATTCTGCTGACATCCCAGCCCCCTGAGCGATCGAAATCGGCCCACTGAGGTTGTTCAGTTTTACGTCACCGGTAATCAATTTCCCCAGCATTTGCACCGTCAGCTTCATCAGTTGCCATGTTTTATCCGTGGCTTCAAGGATGGCGCTGAACGGCCCATACTGGCGTATTGTCTTGTACTCATCAGGCAGCGGGATCACTTTTGGCACCACGCCAGCAAACCCCTCAGCCTTACCGCCGCCCGGTTTGGTATCCGGGATTAGCGTTAAGGAGAGTGGACTCCCCTGCCTTTCTATCTCCAGCGCCAGCGGCGTACCTGGATTATCACGCACCAGATTAACAAAGGTCATCCATTGCGTTAAAGGCTGACCATCGACTTTAACGATCCTGTCGCCCGCTTGCAAACCTGCTTTACGTGCGGCAGAGCCATCCTGGACCTCGGCGAGCACAGATTCAATCTGCGCGGCGCGCGGACGGATACCTAAAGCGGCAACCGGATCCTCTTTGTCGGGTTCAAACTTCCACTGTCGTAAATTCAGAACCCTGTCCTGGCGCTGATTGGTCCCAAAGGGTGAAACGCTGATGGTAGTCTGCTCATCGCCAATTTTGGCGACCAGCTGTAACCGCACCGCATCCCAATCAGGGGTTTCGATACCATCAATCGCTTTAAGTTCCATACCTGGCGCAATTTGCGCACTCGCCGCGATGGAGTCGGGGGCAATTTCACCCACCACCGGACGCACGCCAGGGACACCGATGATAAACACCAGCCAGTAGGCGAAAACCGCAAAGATAAAATTGGCTACCGGACCGGCAGCAATGATGGCGGCGCGCTGGCCAACCGTTTTGTTGTTAAACGCGTAGTGGCGCATTTCGGGTGCGACCGGCTCTACGCGTTCATCGAGCATCTTGACGTAGCCGCCCAGGGGAATGAGCGCGATAACAAATTCTGTACCCTGGCGATCGGTACGGCGCCAGAGCGCCTTACCAAAGCCGATAGAGAAGCGCTCTACCCGCACGCCACAGCGCCGAGCAACCCAGAAATGGCCAAATTCATGCACGGTAATCAGTACACCCAGTGCAACGATGAATGCCGCCAGATTCCAGAGAATGCTAAGCATAAAACCTTCCGTTAAATCGTTCCGAATACCAGCAAAAACAGACAGGCAAATACAGGAACAGCCGCTGTCAGGCTGTCTATACGATCCAGGATACCGCCGTGCCCTGGAATCAGATGGCCACTGTCTTTAATCCCTGCTTCACGCTTAAACATACTTTCCGTTAAATCACCCAGCACCGATGCCAGCGCCGCGACGATAGAACAAACCAGCAGCGTCATCGGGGCAACATCAAGGTTCGCCCAGACGCCATAACCCCAGGAGATGATGGCCGCCGTAAACAGACCGCCAATGAACCCCTGCCAGGTTTTGCCCGGCGAGACTTTCGGTGCCAGCTTATGCTTGCCGAAGAGTTTACCAAACATATAGGCACCAGAGTCAGCGCCCCAGACCAGAATCATCACATAGAGCAGCCACAGGGCACCGCTGTAGTGGTTATCATCATAGTGCCAGGCACGCAGGGCGAGCATACCCCAAAAGAAGGGAACAATGGTAAAGAGGCCAAAAATCAGGCGTAGCGCTTTAGAGTTGCGCCACAGCGCCGCTGAGTTGGGATAGAAAAGCACCAGCAGCAACGCCGCAACCCACCACCCCAGCGACAGCCAGAGCGAGCCGGCAACCAGCGGTTGATGAATATTGTGATGATATTCCGGCATCAAAAACAGCATCAGCGCCAGGATCAGGCCGCAAAGTACCGCCAGCCATACCCGTTGTGGGCGCGAGGTGAAGCCGCTAAGCTGCCCCCACTCCCAGGCGGCCAGCATACATACCACCAGCGTGACAATGGCAAATCCCACCGGAGGCAATAAAAACAGCGCCGCGATGACGATGGGTATTAAAACAAAAGCGGAAATCAGGCGATACTTCAGCAAAAGCTACCCCCATCAGGCGTCGTCGCCACCAGGCTCGGTGCCACCGAAGCGACGCTCTCGGTTAGCAAAGGCATGCAGCGCACCTTCAAAGTCTTGTTCATCAAAATCGGGCCAAAGAACATCTGTAAAGTAAAGTTCGGCGTAGGCAATTTGCCAAAGCAAAAAGTTACTAATGCGATGTTCTCCCCCTGTCCTAATTACTAAATCCACGGGAGAAAGTTCACTCATGCAGAGTTGCTTGCTCAGCGCCTCTTCATCAATTTGGTCCGGCCGTAACAGCCCTTCCTGAACCTGCTCAGCCAGATGCTGAACGCCCTGGATAATATCCCAGCGTCCGCCGTAATTCGCAGCGATATTCAGCGTCAGGCCGGTGTTTTGCCCGGTTAGCGCTTCCGCTTTACGAATACGTTCTTGCAGACGTGAGTTAAAACGACTGATATCGCCAATAACCCGCAGGCGTACGTTGTGGCGGTGCAGGCTTTTTACTTCGCTGTCTAGCGCCCACACAAACAATTCCATCAACGCGCTGACTTCCTGCGCCGGTCGATTCCAGTTTTCACTGCTGAAAGCATAGAGCGTTAACGCGTCAATGCCGTTATTTGCGGCAAAAGAAACGGCGCGGCGCACAGATTTCGCCCCGGCTTTATGCCCAAAGGCTCGGATCTTCCCTTGTCTTTTCGCCCAGCGGCCATTGCCATCCATGATGATTGCTACATGGCGACAGCCATGCGCTGGCAAGTTTTCGCTCATTGGTTGATTCGCAGACAACATAACGCGTTTTTAGTCCCTGAAAGGATTTAACGGTACTCAGGAATACTGAAGCCTTTACGTAAAAAAGCCGTGTCAAACCACGGCTACCCTAATCGCGTTAAGTCTTCTACGTGCGATTAGGTGGCGCAGACTATATCACTGAAGCCCAACGCTAACAAATAGCATGACCACTAGTGGATGGTTTATCACCAGCTTGCGAGGCGGGTCACCGCTTTTTGCGCCACAATTCTGGCTTCGGCATCGACAGTCAGCACATCATCGACGCTTCGCGGCTCGCGTAAATCCATCGACTCCAGTACCGCTAAGTTCAGCGCAGCAATATCCGTAAAGCGGATCTGCTGTTCCAGGAACGCCGCCACGGCAATCTCATTTGCCGCATTCAGCGCCGTGGTTGCCGCCTGCCCCAGATCAAATGCCTCCATTGCCAGTTTCAGGCAAGGATAGCGCTGGTAATCAGGCGCATTAAAGGTCAGTGAACTTAACTTGCTAAAATCGAGCGGCTTAGCACCAGAGATAACGCGGTGTGGCCACGCCATGGTATGGGCGATGGGGGTGCGCATATCAGGTTCGCCTAACTGCGCCAGCACGCTGCCATCAAGATATCGCACCATGGAGTGGATCACCGACTGTGGATGAATTAACACCTCCATCTGCTCTGCAGAGGCGTTAAACAGCCAACGGGCTTCAATGTATTCCAGACCTTTATTCATCATGGTGGCGGAATCGACGGAGATTTTACGTCCCATCGACCAGTTCGGATGACGACAGGCCTGATCGGGCGTCATTGAGGCCAGTTCAGACAAGGGCGTGTCGCGAAAAGGGCCACCAGACCCGGTAAGCAGAATGGAAGAGACGCCATTTTGCTCGAGATCAGCGTACCCCAGGTTCTGTTGAAAAGGTTGCGGTAAACTCTGAAAAATCGCGTTATGTTCGCTATCTACCGGCAACAGGCGGGCACCCTTCTCTTTCACCGCATCCATAAACAGACGCCCACAGGTCACCAGCGACTCTTTATTCGCCAGCAGTACGGTTTTGCCCGCATCGATAGCCGCAAGAGTAGGCAGCAAACCCGCGGCGCCAACGATCGCCGCCATCACCTGGTCTACGTCGCCCAGCGCCGCCATGTCGCAGGCCGCCTGCTGGCCGCTTAACACCTCGGTGCGGCTCCCCTGCTCTGCCAGCAACCGCTTCACCTGACGCGCGCTCTCTTCATCATCCATCACCGCGAAGCGCGGAGAGAACTCCAGACACTGTTCAACCATACGCTGAACATTCTTGCCGGCGACAAGCGCGGCCACGCTGTAGTGTTGAGGATTATGGCGTACGACGTCGAGGGTGCTGCAACCGATAGAGCCTGTTGAGCCGAGAAGGGTTAATTGCTTCATGAGATGTCCGGAAATAGTGAAACCAGCAAAGCAAAACGCCGCCAGCAAAGCCCTGAAGGCTTTCTGAACGGCGTTTTATCAGATTACGACAGAAATCAGAACTGCATCAGTTCCGTTTCTTTATCTGCCAGCGCCGCATCCACTTTCTTGATAGCAGCGTCAGTCATTTTCTGCACGTCGTCCTGAGAGCGACGGTCGTCATCTTCACTGATCTCTTTCTCTTTCAGCAGCGCTTTTACTTTGTCGTTCGCATCACGACGGACGTTACGAACGGCAACGCGCGCGCCTTCCGCTTCGCCACGCACCACTTTGATCAGCTCTTTACGACGCTCTTCGGTCAGCGGCGGCAGCGGAACGCGAATGTCGGTGCCCGCAGAGCTTGGGTTCAGGCCCAGGTCAGACGCCATGATGGCTTTCTCAACGGCCGGCCCCATAGAGCGATCGAAGACGTTGATTTTCAGCGTACGGGTATCTTCTACCGTAACGCTCGCCAGCTGACGCAGAGGGGTTGGCGTACCGTAGTACTCAACAACGATGCCGTCCAGCAGGCTAGGAGAAGCACGACCGGTACGCACTTTGCTGATTTGGTTTTTGAACGCTTCTACGCATTTTTCCATGCGCACTTCAGCATCTTTTCTGATATCGCTAATCACGTTACGAATCCTTGAAAACTTGTCTCAGGCAGACTATCCGCCAGCACGGCCCGATGGGTGTGCTAAGTATAGTCGCGTTTAAATCATGACAGCGCCAAAGGCGCGTCCAGGTAAGAATTCACTGCAAAATAAAGCGGAATCTTACCTGTATTTATCGCCGACGGAAATTATTCCGTGATCAAAGTGCCTTCTTTTTCGCCCATGACGACGCGGCGTAGCGCGCCTGGCTTGTTCATATTGAAGACACGAATCGGCAGTTTGTGGTCACGAGCCAGGGTGAAGGCGGCAAGATCCATCACTTTCAGCTCTTTATCCAGCACTTCGCTGTAAGAGAGCTGATCGTACATGGTCGCAGCAGGATCTTTTGCCGGATCGGCAGTAAACACGCCATCCACTTTAGTGGCTTTCAGCACCACGTCGGCTTCGATTTCGATACCGCGCAGGCAGGCCGCGGAATCGGTAGTAAAGAACGGATTACCCGTACCGGCGGAGAGGATCACCACTCGGTTATTGCGCAGCAGGCTGATAGCTTCTGCCCAGCTGTAGTTATCGCACACGCCATTCAGCGGAATAGCGGACATCAGGCGCGCGTTGACATAGGCGCGATGCAGCGCGTCACGCATGGCCAGGCCATTCATGACCGTTGCCAGCATCCCCATGTGGTCGCCTACCACGCGGTTCATACCTGCTTTTGCCAGACCCGCACCACGGAAGAGGTTACCACCACCAATTACCACGCCAACCTGGATGCCCAGCTCAACCAGCTCTTTGATTTCCTGTGCCATACGATCAAGGATGCTTGCGTCAATACCGAAGCCTTCCGATCCCTGCAGCGCTTCGCCACTCAGCTTAAGCAGAATGCGTTTGTACACGGGTTTTGCATTGGTAGCCATATTTCTTTCCTGGGACTGTCAACGTTAAAGATGGGTTAGTTCTGGCGACATGATATGTCGCTTATCAGCACAGACCTATAGGAGTCGAGCTGATTTACAGATAATGCACACAAAAAGAAGCCGCCCTCAGGCGGCTTCTTTTCGCTGATTAAGACTGCTTGGACATTGCAGCAACTTCTGCTGCGAAGTCAGTCTCAACTTTCTCGATGCCTTCGCCCACTTCAAAGCGGATGAAGCCAGTTACGTCAGCGTTGTGCTCTTTCAGCAGCTGAGCAACAGATTTGCTCGGGTCCATAACGAACGGCTGGCCGGTCAGAGAAACTTCGCCGGTGAATTTCTTCATGCGGCCTTCAACCATTTTCTCTGCGATTTCTTTCGGCTTGCCAGACTGCATGGCGATGTCCAGCTGAACCTGGTACTCTTTTTCTACTACTTCAGCAGACACGTCTTCCGGCTTAACGAACTCAGGCTTGCTTGCAGCAACGTGCATAGCCAGCTGTTTAACCAGCTCTTCGTCAGCGCCTTTAGCGGCAACCAGAACACCGATGCGCGCACCGTGCTGGTAGCTGTTCAGAACGTCGCCTTCCAGGATAGCAACACGGCGGATGTTGATGTTCTCACCGATTTTCGCTACCAGCGCAACGCGCTCTTCTTCGAACTGTGCTTTCAGAACTTCAACGTCAGTCACTTTACCAGCAACGGCTGCGTCCAGAACCTTGTCAGCGAACGCCTGGAAACCACCATCTTTAGCAACGAAGTCAGTCTGGCAGTTAACTTCCAGAATCACGCCGAAGTTGCCTTCGATTTTGGTTTTGATCACGCCGTCAGCAGCAACGTTGCCTGCTTTTTTAGCTGCTTTGATCGCACCGGATTTACGCATGTTTTCGATAGCCAGCTCGATGTCGCCGTTAGCTTCAACCAGAGCTTTTTTACACTCCATCATGCCTGCGCTAGTACGTTCACGCAGTTCTTTTACCAGGGATGCGGTAATTTCAGCCATTCTAAAATCCTCGGGAGATGTGAACTGCCCGGCCAGTGGCCAAACAGTATAAATTGAAAAAAGGGGCCGATAATTGGCCCCTATTCATACACGGTACTAATAAGGGGTAGAACCTTATTATTCAGCTTCTACG
>DKMV01000266.1 GCA_002469605.1 Leclercia sp. UBA7405 | reverse complement strand
TGAGCCGCGCGCGCTGCCGAAGCTTGTGATCAAGCGTAAGCCGGACTCTATTTTCGACTATCGCTTCGAAGACTTCGAAATCGAAGGCTACGATCCCCATCCGGGTATTAAAGCGCCGGTGGCGATCTGACAGTCATGCTGACATAACCGGCGCCCGAGGGTGCCGGTTTTTTTTGCCCCGTTTTTGCCTTTGCGAGCCTGCCTGCGCAGCGGCTGCAAACTTCTGCAAAAAAACAGAAAGCCCGGAAACCGCCTCGTATTTTGTCACTTCGTCGCTGGCCGAATATTTTTTCGCGCCGCACACTGCCGCCATGAAAACCGAACAGGGCTTTACGCTCATTGAAACCCTGGTCGCCGTCTCGCTCATCGTTATGCTCAGCGCGTCAGGGATGTACGGCTGGCGCAGCTGGCAGCAACAGCAGCAGCTCTGGCAGACGGCGCGCCAGGTTCGTGACTACCTCGTGATGCTGCGCAACGATGCCTGGCGCAATAATCGCGATCGCGTAGTGACGCTAAAACAGAGGGGTGACGCGTGGTGTCTGTTAACCCCAGACGCTCCCCTGTGTACCTCAGCGGATCCGCGCGTACTTATCCCGCGCTGGCCCGATATACAGATAAAAGAGCTCACCCCCTCGCTGGGTTTTTATGGCCTGCGCGATACCGCCTGGGCCGGGCGGGTCAGGCTGCAAAGCCCGGCGGGGGAGTGGCTGGTAATCGTCTCCTCCTGGGGGCGGATCAGAATGTGCAGCGGCAAAGGAGCGTTCGCATGCCGGTAACGCAGCAGGGTTTTTCGTTAATAGAAGTGCTAATTGCGATGGCGATAAGCAGCCTGATGTTGCTGAGCGCGGCGCGTTTTTTACCGGGTCTGCAGCAGGCGATGCTGGCCCAGACCCGGCAGCAGGAGATCGAAGAGGAGATCTGGCTGCGGCTGGCCGGTATAGGGAAACATCTGCAGCGCGCCGGTTTTTGCGCCGGGAGCTGTACGGGCGATGCGCTAAAGATGAGCGCTCAGGGCGACTGCCTCATCGTGCAGTGGGATGAAAACAGCAATGGCCGCTGGGAGAGCTCGCCGTCTGGGGCGGCAGAACAGACCGGCTTTCGGCTGAACGCCGGCGCGCTGGAGACCCTGCGCGGCGCCACCGCCTGCAGCGGAAACGGGTGGGAGAGGATAACCGACCCCGACAGGATAACCATCCGGCATTTTCGGGTAGAGCAAACCCGGCGGGCGGGCTTTGCACCGCTGCTGATCCTGGAGATTTCTGCCATTTTTCCGGGTGACAAAGGTCGGCTGTTTGAGGCCCGGCACGCGGTGACGGGGTACAACCTGTGAACCGGCAACGCGGCCTCTCTTCGCTTGCGCTGGTGCTGCTAATCCTTATCCTTGGCAGCCTGCTGCTGGCGGGATACAACCAGCAGCTCAGTACGCTGTTGCTTGTCACCAACGCCGAGAGCCGGGCTATCCGCCAGCAGGCTGCGGCGCAGTCGGCGATGGAGTGGGCAAGAACCCTCCCCTGGCAGCCGCCTGAGGCGCGCCAGTGTCAGCAACACTCTCAGCAGCGCTGGTGGGCCTGCTTGCGGCGTACAGATAAAGATGATCTGGTGCTGAGCGCAGGGAGCGGGGAGATCGTATTGTGGCGGCTCGGAAAGGTGGTTGCGGGCAGGGTGCAGTTTTCGCCACACGGCTGGAGCGATTTTTGTCCTTTCAGGGAGGCGACGCAATGCCTGTAACAACAGAAAAGCAGCGGGGGTTCAGCATGGTTGAAATCCTGCTGGCGATGATGCTAATGGTCATGGTTGTCACCGCGCTGGCGGGTTATCATCGGGTACTGGCCAGCCGGTTTATCACCCTGGACCACTATCGCCTTCTCTGGCGTCACGCCTGGAACCAGACACAGCTCACCGCCACATCGCTACCCGCAGGCTGGCAGAGCAGCCGGGAGCAGACAACGCACGCCGGATGTGTCAGCATCTCGGTAACACTTATATCTCCGTCGGGCAGGCAGGGGCAAATGATGCGTCTGCACTGCCCGGTTAGTCAGTAGTTGGGAGCAGCAATGTTAAGGGTCTACCACTCAAATCGTCTGGACGTGCTGGAAGCGCTGATGGAATTTATCGTCGAGCAACAGCGGCTGGACGATCCCTTTGAACCAGAGATGCTGCTGGTTCAGAGCACCGGTATGGCCCAATGGCTGCAAATGTCCCTGTCACAAAAATTTGGCATCGCCGCCAATATCGACTTTCCGCTTCCCGCCAGCTTTATCTGGGAGATGTTTGTGCGCGTGCTGCCGGATATCCCAAAGCAGAGCGCGTTTAATAAACAGAGCATGAGCTGGAAGCTGATGTCGCTTCTGCCGGGGATGCTGCCGCGCGACGAATTCGCCATGCTGCGCCACTATCTGAATGACGATACCGACAAGCGCAAGCTGTTCCAGCTGGCCTCCCGCACCGCGGATCTCTATGACCAGTATCTGGTCTATCGCCCGGAGTGGCTTGCGCGCTGGGAGGCAGGCGAGCTGATTGATGGCCTGGACCAGGCGCAAATCTGGCAGGCACCGCTCTGGAAGGCGCTGGTTGAGCACACGGAACAGCTCGGCCAGCCCCGGTGGCACCGCGCCAATTTATACGAGCGCTTTATCGCGACTCTGGAGGGCGCGTCTGAGAAGCCCGAAGGCTTGCCCACAAGGGTATTTATCTGCGGTATTTCCGCGCTGCCGCCGGTCTATCTGAAGGCGCTGGATGCGCTGGGTAAGCACATTGATATCCATATCCTCTTTACCAACCCTTGTCGCCATTACTGGGGGGATATTCAGGATGCGCGCTGGCTGGCGCGTATGGTTACCCGTCAGCGCCGCCGCCTCTTTGACGAGGGCACGGTGCCGCTGTTTAAAGATAGCGAGACGGCGGCGCAGCTTTTTGATGAAGAGGGCGTGCAAAACCTGGCTAATCCGCTGCTCTCCTCCTGGGGCAAGCTGGGGCGCGACTATATCTACATGCTTTCCGAACTCACGGAGACGGGGGGCGGGGACGTGGACGCCTTCGCCGAGATTACGCCAGACAGCCTGCTGCATAACGTGCAGCTGGATATCCTCGAGCTGGAAAACCGGGCGGTAGCCGGGATCACCGCCGATGAGTTTGCCCGCAGCGATAAAAAACGCCTCCTCGATCCCGACGATCGCAGCGTCACCATCAATATTTGCCACAGCCCACAGCGGGAAGTGG
Organism: Leclercia sp. UBA7405; assembly: GCA_002469605.1. Classification (GTDB taxonomy): domain Bacteria; phylum Pseudomonadota; class Gammaproteobacteria; order Enterobacterales; family Enterobacteriaceae; genus Enterobacter. The sequence continues at coordinate 13,793 of DKMV01000266.1, read as the reverse complement.
AGGTGCTGCACGACAGGCTGCTGGCGATGCTGGAAGAGGATCCGACCCTGACCCCCCGGGATATCGTGGTGATGGTTGCCGATATCGACAGCTATAGCCCCTTTATCCAGGCGGTGTTCGGCAGCGCCAGTGGCGATCGCTATCTGCCTTTTGCCATCTCTGACCGTCGCGCGCGCCAGTCTCATCCTGCGCTACAGGCCTTTATCAGCCTGCTGACCTTACCCGACAGCCGCTTTGTACCGGAGACCGTACTTGCCCTGCTGGACGTGCCGGTGCTGGCCGCCCGCTTTGATATCGACGAAGAAGGGCTGCGTTATCTGCGCCAGTGGGTTAACGAATCGGGCGTGCGCTGGGGAATGGATGATGATAACGTGCAGGATTTTGAACTACCGGTCACCGGTCAGCATACCTGGCAGTTTGGCCTTACGCGCATGCTGCTCGGCTACGCCATGGAGAGCAGCCAGGGGGAGTGGAATGAGGTACTGCCCTACGACGAGTCCAGCGGCCTGATTGCCGAGCTGGTGGGCCATCTGGCCTCGCTGCTGATGCAGCTTAATCTCTGGCGCCGTGAGCTGATGCAGACCCGCTCTCTGGAGGCGTGGTTGCCGGTGTGCCGGGAGATGCTAAACGACTTCTTCCTGCCCGATCGGGAGACGGAAGCGGCAATGGCCTTAATCGAGCAGTAGTGGCAGGCGATCATTGAAGAGGGGATCGCTTCCCACTACGGCGAGGCGGTCCCGCTTTCGCTGCTACGCGATGAGCTGACGCAGCGCCTCGATCAGGAGCGAATCAGCCAGCGCTTCCTCGCCGGGCCGGTGAATATCTGTACCCTGATGCCGATGCGCTCAATCCCCTTCAAGGTGGTGTGTCTGCTGGGGATGAACGATGGGGTCTACCCGCGCGCGCTCCCGCCCCTCGGGTTTGATTTGATGAGCCAGAAACCCCGGCGCGGCGATCGCAGCCGTCGCGACGACGATCGTTACCTCTTCCTGGAGGCGCTGATCTCGGCCCAGCAAAAGCTCTATATCAGCTATATCGGCCGCTCTATTCAGGACAACAGCGAACGTTTTCCGTCGGTGCTGGTGCAGGAGCTGGTGGACTATATCGGCCAGAGCCACTATCTGCCGGGGGACGAGGCGCGAAATTGTGATGAAAGCGAACAGCGCGTCAAAGCCCATATCACCTGCTGCCATAGCCGCATGCCTTTCGATCCCACTAACTATGTGGAGAGCGAGCAGCAGAGCTATGCCCGCGAATGGCTGCCGGCGGCCAAAAAAGCCGGAACCGCCCACACCGATTTTATCCAGCCCCTGCAGCCGCTGCCGGTGACAAACCTTGCTTTCGAACAGCTGCAGCGCTTCTGGACGCACCCGGTGCGGGCCTTTTTCCAGATGCGCCTGCAGGTTAACTTCCGCTCTGAAGAGAGCGAAATCCCCGATGCTGAGCCTTTCACGCTCGATGGATTAAGCCGTTACCAGCTCAATCAGCAGCTGCTGAATGCCCTGGTTGATGAGCAGGACGCCCAGCAGCTGTTCCGCCGCTATCGGGCCGCGGGCCAGCTGCCCTACGGTGCCTTTGGTGAAATTGCCTGGGATGCCCAGTGCCAGGAGATGCAGGCGCTGGCCGGACGGGTTATCGAATGCCGCCAGCCGGGCAAAAGCATTGAGATCGACCTGGAGTGCCACGGGGTGCAGCTTACCGGCTGGCTGCAGCATGTTCAGCCGGACGGCCTGCTGCGCTGGCGTCCCGCTATGTTGAGCGTTTCGCAGGGAGTGCAACTTTGGCTGGAACATCTTGTCTACTGTGCCAGCGGTGGAGAGGGCGAAAGCCGCCTGTTTGTGCGTAAGGACGGCGAGTGGCGCTTCCCGCCACTGCCTGCCGAAGAGGCGCTGCACTATCTGGCACAGCTTGTTGATGGCTATCTGCAGGGAATGAATCAGCCGCTGCTGTTGCTGCCAGAAAGTGGGGGAGCATGGGTAAAAGCCTGTTACGACGCCGAAAAGGGTGTCATGTTAACGGATGAGGCCTCGCTGCAAAAAGCGCGCAGCAAGTTCCTGCAGGCCTACGAAGGCAACATGATCGTGCGCGGTGAAGGCGACGACGTCTGGTATCAGCGTTTATGGCGAACCCTTGAGCCGGAATACTACGACGCCATCACCGAAGAGGCGCAGCGTTACCTGTTACCTCTGTTTAAATTTAATGCGTCCTGACGGCTGGGTAAAAATTGCGCAGCTATGGGCATTCCATTATGATGCCCATCTTGTCACGGACTGATGTAACAAAATAAAGAGATGCCGGCTCGTTCGGTACGAAACGTGTTAATGATGTAGTCCGTGATGATGAGGTAGTGAATGCCAGGCAGCACCATGTTGAAAGCGTTTGTTATGTTCTTTGCCCTCTGGGCTCCCTTCACTCAGGCGAACAGCGGTTGGCAACCCCTCCAGGAAACTATCCGTAAAAGCGATAAAGACACCCGTCAGTATCAGGCTATTCGTCTCGATAACGGGATGGTCGTGCTGCTGGTTTCCGATCCCCAGGCGGTAAAGTCGCTGTCGGCGCTGGTGGTGCCGGTGGGCTCGCTGCAGGATCCTGAGGCGCACCCCGGTCTTGCGCATTACCTTGAACACATGATCCTGATGGGCTCAAAGACCTACCCGCAGCCCGACAGCCTCGCCGAGTTCCTGAAAATGCACGGTGGCAGCCATAACGCCAGTACCGCGCCTTACCGCACGGCTTTCTATCTTGAGGTAGAAAACGACGCCCTCGAAGGGGCGGTCGATCGCCTTGCGGACGCTATTGCCTCGCCGCTGCTGGATAAAAAATATGCCGACCGCGAGCGCAATGCGGTAAACGCCGAGCTGACGATGGCCCGTACCCGCGACGGCATGCGCATGGCGCAGGTAAGTGCCGAAACCATCAACCCGGCCCACCCCGGCTCGCGCTTCTCGGGCGGTAACCTTGAGACCCTGAGCGATAAGCCGGGCAGCCCGGTGCTGGATGCCCTGCATGCGTTTCGCGACAAATATTACTCCGCCAACCTGATGAAGGCGGTGGTGTACAGTAATAAGCCGCTGCCGGAGCTGGCGAAAATTGCCGCCGAAACCTACGGCCGCGTGCCGAATAAAAACATCGACAGGCCGCAAATCGACGTGCCGGTGGTAACCGACGCTCAGAAAGGGGTGATTATTCATTACGTGCCGGCGATGCCGCGCAAGGTGCTGCGCGTCGAGTTTCGCATTGATAACAACTCCGCGCAGTTTCGCAGCAAAACCGACGAGCTGGTGAACTACCTCATTGGCAACCGTAGCCCGGACACCCTCTCGGACTGGCTGCAAAAGCAGGGGCTGGTCGAGGGCATTCGTGCCGACTCCGATCCCGTCGTCAATGGCAACAGCGGGGTGCTGGCTATCTCCGCCACCTTAACGGATAAAGGCCTTGCTCATCGCGACGAGGTGGTCGCCGCCATCTTCAGCTATCTGGCGCTGCTGCGTGAGAAAGGGGTAGATAAACGCTACTTCGACGAGCTGGCCCACGTGCTGGACCTCGATTTCCGCTACCCCTCCATTACCCGGGATATGGACTACGTCGAGTGGCTGGCGGACACCATGATCCGCGTGCCGGTTGAACATACCCTGGATGTGGTAAACATTGCCGACAGGTTCGATGAACAGGCGGTAAACGCGCGCCTGGCGATGATGACCCCGCAAAATGCCCGTATCTGGTATATCAGCCCGGATGAGCCGCATAACAAGACGGCCTACTTCGTGAACGCCCCTTATCAGGTAGATAAAATCGGCGACAAAACCTTTACCGACTGGCAGCAAAAATCGGCGGCCATCAAGCTTAAGTTACCCGAGCTGAACCCCTATATTCCGGATGACTTTACCCTGATTAAGCCGGAAAAGGCCTGGCCGAAGCCGAAGCTGATTATCGACGAGCCGACGTTGCGGGTGGTCTACACCCCCAGCCAGTATTTTGCCAGCGAGCCAAAAGCTGACGTCAGCGTGATTTTGCGCAATCCGGCGGCCATGAACAGCGCCCGCAACCAGGTACTCTTTGCCCTGAATGATTATCTCGCCGGCATCGCGCTGGATGAGCTGAGCAACCAGGCGGCCGTCGGGGGGATCGGCTTCTCCACCAACGCCAATAACGGCCTGATGCTCAATGCCAACGGCTATACCCAGCGTCTGCCGCAGCTCTTCCAGGCGCTACTGGCCGGCTACTTCAGCTATACCTCGACCGAGGATCAGCTGGCGCAGGCCAAATCCTGGTATACCCAGATGATGGATTCGGCCGAAAAAGGCAAAGCCTTTGACCTGGCTATTATGCCGGCGCAGATGCTGTCGCAGATCCCCTACTTCCAGCGGGAAGAACGTCGGGCGCTGCTGCCCTCCATCACCCTGAAAGAGGTGATAGACTACCGCGCCGCGCTGAAGGCGAATGCCCGTCCGGAGTTCCTGGTGGTTGGCAACATGAGCGAAGCGCAGGCGAAAATCCTGGCGCAGAACGTTCGTCAGCAGCTGGCGGCCAGCGGCAACGAGTGGTGCCGCAATCAGGATGTGATTGTAGACAAGCAGCAGAACGTCCTCTTTGAAAAAGCGGGCAGCAGCACTGACTCCGCGCTGGCGGCGGTATTTGTGCCCGTTGGCTATAGCGAATTTGCCAGCTCCGCCTACAGCGCGGTGCTGGGGCAGATCGTGCAGCCGTGGTTCTACAACCAACTGCGTACCGAAGAGCAACTGGGCTATGCGGTCTTTGCCTTCTCCATGAACGTCGGCCGCCAGTGGGGGCTGGGCTTCCTGCTGCAGAGCAGCGATAAACAGCCCGCCTACCTGTGGCAGCGCTATCAGGCCTTCTTCCCGCAGGCGGAGGCGAAGCTGCGTGCCATGAAGCCGGAGGAGTTTGCCCAGATCCAGCAGGCGGTTATTGCCCAGATTATGCAGTCGCCGCAAACCCTGGGCGAAGAGGCCTCGAAAATCAGCCAGGATTTCGATCGGGGTAATATGCGTTTCGATTCACGTGATAAAGTAGTGGCCGAAATAAAACAGCTCACGCCGCAGAAGGTGGCCGACTTCTTCCACCAGGCGGTGGTCGCCCCGAACGGGATGGCCCTTCTGTCGCAGGTCTCCGGCAGCCAGAACGGCAAAGTCGACTACGTCCAGCCGAAAGGGTGGAAAGTCTGGAACAGCGTGAGTGAATTGCAGCAATCAATGCCCTGGAGTAAGAAAGAATGACCGATACCGCTGAGTCCCTTGATCCCTTAGGTTTACCGCTACGGGGTGAACGGTTGATAGAGGCCTCAGCGGGAACCGGAAAGACCTTCACCATCGCCGCCCTGTACCTGCGACTGCTGCTCGGCCTGGGCGGCAGTTCTGCTTTTAACCGCCCGCTCAGCGTCGAAGAGCTGCTGGTGGTAACCTTTACCGAGGCGGCAACCGAAGAGCTGCGCGGCCGTATCCGGGCCAACATTCACGAACTGCGCATCGCCTGCCTGCGTCAAAGCACGGATAACCCCCTCTACGCCCGCCTGCTGGAAGAGATTACCGACAGCGAACAGGCCGCGGCCTGGCTGCTGCTGGCCGAGCGGCAGATGGACGAGGCCGCCGTCTTTACCATCCACGGCTTCTGCCAGCGGATGCTGAGCCTCAACGCCTTTGAATCAGGCATGCTCTTTGAGCAAAAGCTCATCGAGGATGAGTCGATCCTGCGCTATCAGGCCTGCGCCGACTTCTGGCGCCGTCATTGCTACCCGCTGCCGCGCGATATCGCTCAGGCGGTTCACGACCTGTGGAAAGGGCCGGAGGAGCTGCTGCGCGCTATCGACCGCTACCTGCAGGGGGAAGCACCCGTTATTAAATCCCCGCCGCCCGCGGATGAAACCCTGGCCTCCCGCCACGAAAAAATCATTGCGCGCATTGCCGCCATGAAACAGAAATGGTGCCAGGGGGTAGGGGAGATCGACGCCATTATCGAAAACTCCGCTATCGACCGGCGTAAATTTAATCGCGGCAACCAGGCAAAATATATCGAAAGGGTCAGCGCCTGGGCGGAAGAGGAGACGCGCAGCTATCAGCTGCCGGACGCGCTGGCGAAGTTTTCCCAGACCTTTCTGGCCGAGCGCACCAAGGCGGGCGGCCAGGTGCCGGAACATCCGCTCTTCAGCGCCATCGACGAGCTGCTGGCGGAGCCGCTTACCCTTAACGATCTGATGATTACCCGGGCGCTGGCGGAAGTCCGCGAAGCGGTGGCGCGGGAAAAACGTCGTCGCGGCGAGCTGGGGTTTGATGACATGCTCAGCCGTCTCGACGCCGCCCTGAACAGCGAAAACGGCGACGCGCTGGCCGACGCTATTCGCAGCCGTTTTCCGGTGGCGATGATCGATGAATTCCAGGATACCGACCCGCAGCAGTACCGTATTTTTCGCCGCATCTGGCGGGGGCAGGAGGATACCGCCCTGCTGCTGATCGGCGACCCGAAGCAGGCGATCTACGCCTTTCGTGGCGCGGATATCTTTACCTACATGAAAGCGCGCGGCGAAGTGAACGCCCACTACACGCTGGACACCAACTGGCGCTCTGCTCCCGGCATGGTGGAGAGCGTGAATACCCTGTTTTCGCGGATGAACGATCCCTTTATGTTCCGCGATATTCCGTTTCAGGCGGTGAAATCGGCCCCTAAAAATGCCGGGCTGCGTTTTGAATACCAGGGTCAGGCCCAGCCTGCGATGGGTATCTGGCTGATGGAGGGCGAGGTCTGCGGCGTCGGCGAGTACCAGACCTTTATGGCCCAGCACTGCGCGGCGCAGATCCGCGACTGGCTGAGCGCTGGCCTGCGCGGAGAAGCGCTATTACACAGAGGCAGCGATGCCCGCCCGGTGCAGGCATCGGACATCTCCGTGCTGGTGCGTAGCCGCCAGGAGGCGGCGCTGGTGCGCGATGCGCTGACGTTGCTGAACATCCCCTCGGTCTATCTCTCCAACCGCGACAGCGTCTTCGAAACCCTGGAGGCGCAGGAGATGCTCTGGCTGCTGCAGGCGGTGCTGGCGCCGGAGCGTGAAAGCACTTTGCGCAGCGCGCTGGCCTGCTCCATGCTGGGGCTGACCGCGCAGGATATCGATACCCTTAACAATGACGAAGCCCAGTGGGACATGGCGGTAGAGGAGTTCACCCACTACCGTGAGCGCTGGCAAAAGCGGGGCGTGATGGCCATGCTGCGCGATATTATGTCCCGGCGGCAGATTGCGGAAAATATTCTTGCAACCCCCGGCGGCGAGCGTCGCCTGACCGATATTCTGCACATCAGCGAGCTGCTGCAGGAGGCGGGATCGCAGCTGGAGAGTGAACATGCGCTGGTGCGCTGGCTGGCGCAGCATATTGCCGAGCCCGACAGCAATGCCGCAAGCCAGCAGATGCGCCTTGAGAGCGACAAACACCTGGTTAAAATCGTCACCATCCACAAATCCAAGGGGCTGGAGTATCCGCTGGTGTGGCTGCCTTTTATCGCTAACTACCGCGTGCAGGACCAGGCTTTTTATCACGATCGCCAGACCTTTGAAGCGGTGCTCGATCTCAGCAAAGCCGATACCAGCGTGGAGCTGGCCGAAGCGGAGCGGCTGGCCGAAGATCTCCGCCTGCTGTACGTGGCTCTGACCCGCTCCATATGGCACTGCAGCCTGGGGGTTGCCCCGCTGTCCCGCCGCCGTGGCGATAAGTCCGGCGAGAGCGATGTGCATCTGAGCGCCCTCGGGCGGCTTATTCAGCAGGGAGAGGCCAAAGACGCTGCCGGGCTGCGTGCCTGTCTGGAAGCCCTGTGCAACGACCATATCAGCCTGCAGATCGCCGGGGTGGCGGACAGCGCCCGCTGGCAGATGCCGGAGCCCTTAACGCCGGACCTGCAGGCGCGCCACCTCAGCCGGGCGCTGTATGATGACTGGCGGGTTACCAGCTACTCTGGCCTGCAGCAGCATTGTCAGGCGCTGGCGCTGGATCTGATGCCGCGGCTGGATGTGGATGCCGCAGGGGTGGGCGAAGTCGCCCAGGAGCCGGAACTCACGCCGCACCAGTTTCCGCGCGGGGCGTCGCCGGGCACCTTTTTACACAGCCTTTTTGAAGCGATCGACTTTACCCAGCCCGTCTCTGAAGAGTGGGTGCTGGAGATGCTGCAAAAAGGGGGCTATGACCCTCGCTGGCAGCCGGTCCTCACCGCCTGGATAAACCAGATTTTACAGGCTCCCCTTAACGAAGAGGGGATCGCCCTGAATCAGCTCTCAGCCAAAGAGAAGCAGGTGGAGATGGAGTTTTACCTCCCCATTGCCGGGCCGCTCACCGCCGGGGCGCTGGATGCGGCGATCCGCGAGTACGACCCGCTCTCAGCCTCCTGTCCTCCGCTCGATTTTCGTCAGGTACAGGGCATGCTGAAAGGCTTTATCGATCTGGTCTTCCGGCACAATGGTCGCTATTACCTGCTGGATTACAAATCCAACTGGCTGGGCGAAAACCGCGAAGCCTATACCCGGGAGGCGATGGCCAGCGCCATGTGCACCCACCGTTATGATTTGCAGTATCAGCTCTACACGCTGGCGCTGCACCGCTACCTGCGCCATCGCATTGCTGATTACGATTATCAGCGGCATTTTGGTGGGGTAATCTATCTGTTTTTACGCGGCGTGGATGGTAGCGCACCGGGCTCGGGGATCTTCTTTACCCGGCCTGAAGAGGCGTTAATTACCCGGATGGACAACTTATTTGCCGGTACGACAGAGGAGGCGATGCAATGACGATGCGAGAAAAGTTACTTGAGGCGGTTGAGCTGCGTGCACTGCGTCGACTGGACCTGCAGTTTGCCCTGATGCTGGCGGACAACGACCAGCCGGCGCTGATGCTGGCCGCCGCGCTGCTCAGCCGGGATGCGGGAGAAGGGCACGTCTGTCTGCCCCTGTCGCGCCTGAAGGCGGATAACAAAACCCCCGCACCGCTGCTGGCCTGCTTTGCGCTGCTGGATGAGGAGCCCGACTGGCGGCAGATCCTGCTGAACTCGCCGGCCGTTAGCGACGGTGCCCAGCCCACGCCGATGATCCTTAACGGCGAACGCCTCTACCTGAACCGCATGTGGCGCTATGAACAGGCGGTTGCCCGTTTTTTCTGCGAGGCCAATCAGCCGTTAGCGCACGATGGGGAGGTGATGCAGCGCATCCTCGATACCCTGTTCAGTAACGATGAAGAGGTCAACTGGCAGAAAGTGGCGGCGGCGGTGGCCCTGACCCGACGGATCTCGGTGATCTCCGGCGGGCCGGGAACCGGTAAAACCACCACCGTTGCCCGCCTGCTGGCGGCGCTTATCCAGATGGCGGGTGAGCAAAAATGCCGGATCCGGCTGGCGGCCCCCACCGGGAAGGCGGCGGCGCGCCTGACGGAGTCCCTCGGTGGGGCGCTGCAACAGCTGCCCCTGACGGAGGAGCAGCAGCGGCAGTTCCCGACGGAGGCCTGTACCCTGCACCGGCTGCTTGGCGCCCAGCCCGGCAGCCAGCGGCTGCGTTACCACGACGGCAACCCGCTGCATCTGGATGTGCTGGTGGTAGATGAAGCCTCGATGATCGACCTGACCATGATGTCGCGCCTTATTAACGCCCTGCCGCCCCATGCGCGGGTGATTTTCTTAGGCGATCGCGATCAGCTGGCGTCGGTGGAGGCGGGGGCAGTACTGGGCGATATCTGTACCTGGGCCAGCGCGGGGTTCACCGCCCAGCGCGCCCGGGAGCTCTCTGCCCTGACCGGCTGTCGAATGGAGGGCAACCCCAGCCCGGTAGCGGGTGCCCTGCGTGACAGCCTGTGCCTGCTGCAAAAAAGCTACCGATTTGGCAGCGACTCCGGCATCGGGCAGCTGGCCGCCGCCGTCAACCGCGGCGACCGGCAGGCGTTGCGCGCCGTGTTTGATGGCCGCTTCAGCGACATCCAGAAGAAGCAGCTGCAAAGCGGCGAAGAGTATCTGGCGATGCTGGACGATGCCCTGCAGGGGTATCAGCGCTATTTACAGGAGGTACAGCGGCAGCAGTCGCCGGAAGCGGCCATCGCGGCCTTCGGCGAGTTTCAGCTGCTGTGCGCATTGCGTGAGGGGCCGTTTGGCGTGGCCGGCCTGAACGAACGGCTGGAGCAGGTGCTGGCGCAGAAGCGCAAAATTGCCCGCCAGGCGCACTCGCGCTGGTATGAAGGCCGTCCGGTGATGATTTCGCGCAACGACAGCGCCCTGGGGCTGTTTAACGGCGATATCGGCATCGCGCTCGATCGCGGGCAGGGGCTGCGCGTCTGGTTCCAGATGCCGGACGGCAGCGTGAAGTCGGTGCAGCCAAGCCGCCTGCCGGATCACGAAACCGCATGGGCGATGACGGTGCATAAATCTCAGGGCTCGGAGTTCGACCACGCGGCCCTGATTTTGCCCCAACAGATGTCGCCGGTGGTGACCCGGGAGCTGGTCTATACCGCCATCACCCGCGCCCGCCGCCGCCTGTCGCTCTATAGTGATGAGAGCGTACTGGCGCAGGCCGTGACCACCCGTACCGAGCGGCGCAGCGGCCTGAACGCGATTTTCGAAAGCCTGTAACGGTCAGGCAAGGTCGGCCATCAGTACCTTAGAGCGGCGCTGATAGTTGTACATCTCTTTCTTGCTCTCCGGCAGGGAGTCGATATCCACCGGCGTAAAGCCGCGCTCCTGGAACCAGTGAATGCTGCGGGTGGTAAGCACAAAAAGCTTGCTCAGCCCGCTCTGCCGCGCCTGGGCGGCAATACGCTCCAGCAACACTTCGCCGCGCGAAGAGCTGCGGTAGTCCGGATGCACCGCCACGCAGGCCATTTCGCCAATTTTCTCCTCCGGGAAAGGGTAGAGCGCCGCGCAGGCGATGGTGAGATTGTCGCGCTGAATGATGGTGAACTTATCGATCTCCATCTCCAGCTGTTCGCGCGAGCGACGCACCAGAATCCCCTGCTGCTCCAGCGGGCGGATCAGCTCCAGAATGCCGCCGATATCATTGATGGTGGCGCGCCGGATCTGTTCCGCGCTCTCCATCACAATCTGCGTCCCTATACCATCGCGGGAGAAGAGCTCCTGCAGCAGCGCGCCATCTTCCTGATAGCTAATTAAGTGGCTGCGGCGCACGCCGCTGCGGCAGGCCTTAACCGCCCCACGCAGAAACCGCACGGTGCCGGAGTAATAATCCCCCTGGGCTTCCAGCGACTCCACCCGGGCCTGGGCTTCGTTGGGGAACAGCTCGGAGATAATATCCCCCTGCTCGTTGGTGACGCCCTGAGATGAGCAGAAGCCGATCATTTTCTCGGCTTTCAGTTTGATCGCCAACTGGGTGGCAATCTCTTCCGAGGTGAGGTTAAAGCTTTCGCCGGTAACGGATACGGCAACCGGCCCCATCAGCACAATGGCGCCGCCGTCGAGCTGGCGGTGGATCGCCTCTTCGTCGATACGCCGGATGCGCCCGCTATGGCAGTAATCTATCCCGTCGTCCACCCCAAGCGGCTGGGCAATAATAAAGTTACCGCTCACCACGTTGATGTGCGCCCCCTGCAGGGGCGTATTGTTCAGGCTCATGGAGAGGCGCGCGGTGATGTCCAGCTGCAGCAGGCCGGCCGCCTGCTTCACCAGCTCAAGGGTTTTGGCATCGGTGACGCGGGTATGTTTGTGATAGAGGGGCTCATGGTGGTGGGCCGCCAGATTAGCGTCGATCTGCGGACGCGCGCCATACACCACCACCAGCCGAATCCCCAGGCTGTGCAGCAGGCCGATGTCGTTGACAATACTGGAAAAGTTTTCGTGTTCAATGGCTTCGCCACCAAGCATCACCACAAAGGTTTTCCCACGATGGGTGTTGATATAGGGAACAGAATGGCGGAAACCCTGGACCAGTTCGATTCTACGCTCCTTTACCACGGCACTACCCTCAATGAATTTTTATTCGTAATTATTGTATTTTTATTCGAATATCGCCGCGCGTGCAAGCCTAAATTGTGGGCGACCAGAAGAAATCTTTAGGGGGTATTTGCGTTAGCCCGGAATTGTTTACCCTTTTATGGATGACAGTTTATGCATCATTCGTTAAAGTTTTCGGTCAATCTGGACGTAATGATTATAAATTCGATTTCTTTGCTCGGGAGAAGCATGTCGGGATCCAAAACAGCTTTAAGCCGCCGTCGCCTGTTACAGGGGGCCGGGGCAATGTGGTTGCTTAGCGTCAGCCAGGTGGGGCTTGCCGCAACAAGCCAGGTGGTGGCGGTGCGCGTCTGGCCGGCATCAACCTATACGCGCGTGACGGTAGAGTCCAACCGCGTACTGAAATATAAGCAATTCGCACTCAGCAATCCTGAACGTGTGGTGGTGGATATCGAAGGCGTTAATCTCAACTCCGTGCTCAAAGGGATGGCGGCGCAGATCCGCGGCGACGATCCCTTCATCAAATCCGCGCGGGTAGGGCAGTTTGATCCGCAAACCGTGCGCATGGTGTTTGAGCTTAAGCAGAACGTTAAGCCCCAGCTCTTTGCCCTGGCGCCGGTTGCCGGTTTTAAGGAGCGTCTGGTAATGGATCTCTATCCAGCCAACGCGACGGATATCCAGGATCCCCTGCTGGCGCTGCTGGAGGATTACAACAAAGGCGATCTTGATAAGCAGGTGCCGCCGGCCCAGAGCGGCCCGCAGCCGGGTAAGGCCGGGCGCGACCGCCCGATTGTGATCATGCTCGATCCCGGCCACGGGGGCGAAGACTCCGGTGCGGTGGGCAAATACCGCACCCGGGAAAAGGACGTGGTTCTGCAGATTGCCCGACGCCTGAAAGCTCTGATCGACCGGGAAGGCAATATGCGCGCCTATATGACGCGTAATGAAGATGTCTTTATCCCGCTGAAGGTGCGCGTCGCTAAGGCGCAAAAACAGCGCGCGGATCTCTTTGTGTCAATCCATGCGGATGCCTTTACCAGCCGTCAGCCCAGCGGCTCCTCGGTCTTTGCGCTCTCCACCAAAGGGGCGACCAGTACCGCGGCGCGCTATCTCGCCGATACCCAGAACGCCTCGGATCTGATCGGCGGCGTGAGCAAAAGCGGCGACCGCTATGTGGATCACGCCCTGTTCGATATGGTGCAGTCGCTCACCATCACCGATAGCCTGAAGTTTGGTAAAGCGGTGCTGGGAAAACTGGGGCGCGTGAACAAGCTGCACAAAAACAGTGTGGAGCAGGCCGGATTTGCGGTGCTGAAGGCGCCGGATATCCCCTCTATTCTGGTAGAGACCGCCTTTATCAGTAACGTGCAAGAGGAGCGCAAGCTGAAGACCGCAAAATTCCAGCAGGAAGTGGCGGAGTCGATACTTGCAGGGATCAAGGCGTATTTCTCGGACGCCGCGACGCTGGCCAGAAGAGGGTAGTGGCAGGAGGCCGGGGTAATACCCGGCAGATTCACAAATCGCAGATACAAAAAAACACCCTTAAGGGTGTTTATTGTTTTAGAAGTATTGGTTGCGGGGGCCGGATTTGAACCGACGACCTTCGGGTTATGAGCCCGACGAGCTACCAGGCTGCTCCACCCCGCGTCCGTCTTTTTTGCTGCGCATTTCAAATTACATCTGCGTTGGCTTTCCTCGCTCATCTTAATCACTTACTTCAGTAAGCTCCTAAGATTCTCTGCGTCGCCGCCTTGCTGTAATTCGAACTGCTGGCAAAAAAAGTACTGCATCAAATTTTAATTGGTTGCGGGGGCCGGATTTGAACCGACGACCTTCGGGTTATGAGCCCGACGAGCTACCAG
>DKMV01000378.1:10313-15006 GCA_002469605.1 Leclercia sp. UBA7405 | reverse complement strand
TCATGTGGATCATCTGGATCGCCTCAACTTCGACCAGTTTAAAGTCAGCGTGAAGGCCTCCGATGTCTTCCTGGCGGTGGAGTCTTATCGGCTGCTGGCGAAGCAGATCGATCAGCCGCTGCACTTAGGGATCACCGAAGCCGGCGGCCTGCGTAGCGGATCGGTCAAATCCGCGATCGGTCTGGGGCTGCTGCTCTCTGAAGGGATCGGCGATACCCTGCGCGTGTCGCTTGCGGCCGATCCGGTTGAAGAGATCAAAGTCGGTTTCGATATTCTCAAATCGCTGCGCATCCGCGCTCGCGGCATCAACTTTATTGCCTGCCCAACCTGCTCGCGTCAGGAGTTTGATGTTATCGGAACGGTCAATGCGCTGGAGCAGCGCCTGGAGGATATCATCACGCCGATGGATGTCTCTATCATTGGCTGCGTGGTTAACGGTCCGGGCGAAGCGCTGGTCTCTACCCTTGGTGTGACCGGCGGCAATAAGAAGAGTGGTCTCTACGAAGATGGCGTACGCAAAGATCGTCTGGATAACAGCGACATGATCGCCCAGCTTGAAGCGCGCATTCGTGCCAAAGCGACCATGCTGGATGAAACTCAGCGTATCAGCGTGCAGCAAGTCGAAAAATAACGAGATGGGAAGCGGTGCGCTTCCTGTGTATGATTGACCCCCCGGATAAATAAATCCAGGGGTCATTTTTGTATATATAAAGAGAATAAACGTGGCAAAAAACATTCAAGCCATTCGCGGCATGAACGATTATCTGCCTGGCGAAACCGCCATCTGGCAGCGCATTGAAGGCACACTGAAAGAGGTGCTCGGCAGCTACGGTTACAGCGAAATCCGTTTGCCGATTGTAGAGCAGACCCCGTTATTCAAGCGCGCTATCGGTGAAGTAACCGACGTGGTTGAAAAAGAGATGTATACCTTCGAAGACCGCAACGGCGACAGCCTGACCCTGCGTCCGGAAGGTACGGCGGGCTGTGTACGCGCCGGCATCGAGCATGGTCTTCTCTACAATCAGGAGCAGCGCCTGTGGTATATCGGCCCGATGTTCCGCCACGAACGTCCGCAGAAAGGCCGCTACCGTCAGTTTAACCAGTTGGGTGTCGAAGTCTTTGGCCTGCAGGGCCCGGATATCGACGCAGAGCTGATCATGCTGACCGCCCGCTGGTGGCGTGCGCTGGGTATCTCTGACCATGTCTCCCTGGAGCTGAACTCTATCGGTTCTCTCGAGGCGCGCGCCAACTACCGCGATGCGCTGGTAGCCTTCCTGGAACAGCATAAAGAGAAGCTGGACGAAGACTGCAAGCGCCGCATGTACAGCAACCCGCTGCGCGTGCTGGACTCCAAAAACCCTGACGTTCAGGCGCTGCTAAACGACGCGCCGGCGCTGGGCGACTATCTGGACGACGACTCCCGCGAACACTTTGCCGGCCTGTGCAAACTGCTGGAAGCGGCGGGCATCGCCTATACCGTTAACCAGCGTCTGGTACGCGGCCTGGATTACTACAACCGCACCGTTTTTGAGTGGGTGACCACCAGCCTCGGTTCACAGGGTACGGTCTGTGCCGGTGGCCGCTACGACGGCCTGGTTGAACAGCTCGGCGGCCGCGCAGCGCCAGCGGTTGGCTTCGCCATGGGTCTGGAGCGACTTGTTTTGCTGGTTCAGGCAGTTAATCCGGAATTTAAAGCAGAATCCGTTGTCGATATATACCTGGTAGCCTCTGGCGCGGATACGCAGCCTGCGGCAATGCAGCTTGCCGAACGTCTGCGCGATGCGCTGCCGGGCGTTAAGCTGATGACCAACCATGGTGGCGGCAACTTTAAGAAACAGTTTGCGCGCGCCGATAAATGGGGCGCACGTGTGGCACTGGTACTGGGCGAGTCTGAAGTGGCCGCGGGCAGTGTAGTGGTTAAGGACCTGCGCTCTGGTGAACAAACAACGGTAACGCAGGACGGCGTTGCGGCGCACTTGCGCTCTTTGACTTTCTAAGGAGAAGGACTGCGTGGAAATGTACGAGAACGAAAACGACCAGGTTGAAGCAATAAAACGCTTCTTTGCTGAAAACGGCAAAGCGCTGGCTGTTGGGGTAATTTTAGGTATTGGCGCGCTGGTAGGCTGGCGTTACTGGAACAGCCATCAGATCGAGTCTGCGCGTGGCTCTTCCCAGCAGTATGAAAATACGGTCAGCGCAATCAGTGCCGATCGTCCGGAAACTCTGGCAGCGGCAGAGAAATTTGCGGCTGACAATAAAAATACCTATGGCGCGCTTGCCTCTCTGGAAGTTGCTCAGCAGTTGGTTGATAAAAACGAACTGGATAAGGCAGCGGCTCAGCTTCAGCAAGGCCTGGCGGCGGCCGGCGACGATAACCTGAAAGCGGTTATCAATCTGCGCCTGGCCCGTATTCAGGTTCAGCAGAAGAAAGCAGACGAGGCGCTGAAAACGCTCGATACTATTAAAGGCGAAGGTTTTGCCGCTATTGTTGCTGACCTGCGCGGCGAAGCGCTGCTGAGTAAAGGCGACAAGCAAGGCGCGCGCAGCGCATGGGAGGCGGGTGTGAAAAGCAACGCTTCGCCAGCGCTGAGCGAAATGATGCAGATGAAAATAAATAATTTGTCCGTCTGAGAGGGACCCGATGCAATTGCGTAAATTACTTCTGCCAGGACTGCTTTCCGTTACCTTATTGAGCGGTTGTTCACTGTTCAGTGGCGAAGAAGATGTTGTCACCATGTCTCCGCTGCCGACGGTAGAAAACCAGTTTACCCCGTCTACCGCGTGGAGCACCTCCGTGGGCGATGGTATTGGTGATTTCTATTCCAACCTGCACCCTGCCTATGCAGACGGCGTTGTCTATGCGGCCGACCGTAAAGGTACCGTGAAGGCGCTGAATGCCGATGACGGCAAAGAAGTGTGGTCCATTAACCTGGCGGAAAAAAGCGGCTGGTTCTCTCACTCGCCTGCGCTGCTTTCCGGCGGCCTGACCGTCTCCGGCGGCCACGTCTATGTGGCGAGCGAAAAAGCCCAGGCCTACGCCCTCAACGCCAGCGATGGCTCTGTTGCATGGCAAACCCGCGTGGCGGGCGAAGCGCTCTCCCGTCCGGTGGTCAGCGATGGCATGGTGCTGATCCATACTGCGAACGGCCAGCTGCAGGCGCTGAATGAAGCGGACGGCAGCATTAAATGGACCGTCAACCTGGATATGCCAGCGCTCTCTCTGCGCGGTGAATCTGCTCCGGCGACCGCCTTTGGCGCCGCCATTGTGGGTGGTGATAACGGCCGCGTTAACGCCGTGCTGATGCAGCAGGGTCAGATGATTTGGCAGCAGCGTATCTCGCAGGCAAACGGCCCGACCGAAATTGACCGTCTAAGCGACGTAGATACGACGCCGGTAATCGTGAATGGCGTGGTGTATGCGCTGGCTTACAACGGTAACCTGACGGCACTGGATCTGCGCAGCGGCCAGATTATGTGGAAACGTGAGCTGGGTTCAGTGAATGATTTCATCGTGGACGGCAACCGTATCTACCTGGTTGACCAGAACGATCGCCTGCTGGCCCTGAGCACCGAAGGTGGCGTGACCCTGTGGACGCAAAGCGATCTGCTGCACCGTCTGCTGACCGCACCGGCGCTCTATAACGGTAGCCTGGTTGTGGGCGATAGCGAAGGCTACATGCACTGGATCGACCCGTCGAACGGCCGCTTCGTGGCGCAGGATAAAGTGGACAGCTCTGGCTTCCTGACCGAACCGGTCGTGGCGGACGGCAAACTGCTTATTCAGGCGAAAGACGGTACGCTGTACGCGATCACGCGTTAATCATCGCAGTTGTTGTATAATAAACGGCCCCTGTTTCGTCAGGGGCCGTTTTGACTTTTTTAAATACGCCGCAAAAGCGCCGTATTCAGCATTTTAAGAGGCTTTAATCATGGTACCTGTGGTCGCGCTTGTCGGGCGCCCGAACGTTGGAAAATCCACTCTGTTTAACCGTTTAACACGCACCCGTGATGCGCTGGTAGCGGATTTCCCGGGGCTCACGCGTGACCGTAAGTACGGTCGTGCAGAAGTGGAAGGTCGTGAATTCATCTGTATCGATACCGGCGGTATCGACGGCACCGAAGATGGCGTTGAAACCCGCATGGCGGAGCAATCGCTGCTGGCTATCGAAGAAGCAGATGTGGTGCTCTTCCTGGTGGATGCCCGTGCTGGCCTGATGCCTGCCGACTCCGCTATCGCCAAACACCTGCGCGCGCGTGAGAAACCTACCTTCCTGGTGGCGAACAAAACGGACGGCATCGATGCCGACCAGGCGATGGCCGACTTCTGGTCTTTAGGCCTGGGCGATATCTACCCTATCGCCGCCTCACACGGTCGCGGGGTCACCAGCCTGCTGGAAACCGCGCTGCTGCCGTTTGTTGATGAAGTTAACCCGCCGGAAGAGGTGGACGAAGACGCGGAATACTGGGCGCAGTTCGAAGAGAGTGAAGAGGGCGAAGAAGAGCCTGAAGACGACTTCAACCCGCAGGATCTGCCCATCAAGCTGGCTATCGTCGGACGTCCGAACGTAGGTAAGTCTACGCTCACTAACCGCATCCTCGGCGAAGACCGCGTGGTGGTTTACGATATGCCGGGCACCACCCGCGACAGTATCTATATCCCGATGCAGCGCGACGAGCGTGAATACGTGCTGAT
>DKMV01000378.1:9957-10168 GCA_002469605.1 Leclercia sp. UBA7405 | reverse complement strand
CGAGCGTGAATACGTGCTGATTGATACCGCGGGCGTGCGCAAGCGCGGCAAAATCACTGACGTGGTTGAGAAGTTCTCGGTTATCAAAACCCTGCAGGCCATTGAAGACGCTAACGTGGTGATGCTGGTTATCGATGCCCGCCAGGGTATTTCGGATCAGGATCTCTCGCTGCTCGGCTTTATCCTCAATAGTGGGCGCTCACTGGTGATC
>DKMV01000378.1:1112-9757 GCA_002469605.1 Leclercia sp. UBA7405 | reverse complement strand
CGTCAACAAGTGGGACGGCCTGAGCAACGAAGTGCGCGAGCAGGTAAAAGAGACCCTCGACTTCCGTCTGGGCTTTATCGATTTTGCCCGCGTACACTTTATCTCTGCCCTGCACGGCAGCGGCGTGGGTAACCTGTTTGAATCGGTGCGTGAAGCGTACGACAGCTCCACCCGCCGCGTCGGCACCGCCATGTTGACCCGCATCATGACCATGGCAGCAGAAGACCATCAGCCGCCGCTGGTGCGCGGTCGCCGCGTGAAGCTGAAATATGCGCATGCGGGTGGTTATAACCCACCGATCGTGGTGATTCACGGCAACCAGGTGAAAGATCTGCCGGACTCCTACAAACGTTATCTGATGAACTACTTCCGTAAATCGCTGGACGTGATGGGCACGCCTATCCGCATTCAGTTCAAGGAAGGGGATAACCCGTTTGCCAACAAGCGCAACACCCTGACGCCGAACCAGATGCGTAAGCGTAAGCGCTTAATTAAGCATATCAAAAAGAGCAAATAATAGCCCTCTGGCGCTCTTTTCCCCATCAGGCCCGCGTAATGCGGGCTTTTTTATGTCTATCCTCTTTCATCTCTTTGATGCCAGTACGCTGATGTCAATCACATTTCTGCTTTTTCCAGCATAAAATCTGCGAAACTAGACGCCTGTCGAATTTTCGTCTTAACGTACCGCATCTGGCACTAGACAAAACCAGCCTTCGGTTATCAAATGGTTAAATAATATTTGCGAGATACGATCGGCCAGCAGCATAACGGGTCGGCAGATGCCTCGTGTTTATAATTACAACGACACGCCTCTTCGGGAGAACTATGCAATCCTCAGTTAATAAAAACGAAAGCCGGACCTTCTTCGGCCACCCTTATCCGCTTGGCTCGCTATTTTTTACCGAGATGTGGGAGCGATTCTCCTTTTACGGTATCCGCCCGTTACTGATCCTCTTTATGGCGGCAACCGTCTATGACGGCGGTATGGGGCTGGCGCGTGAGAACGCCTCAGCCATCGTTGGTATCTTCGCCGGTACCATGTATCTGGCGGCGCTGCCGGGCGGCTGGCTGGCGGATAACTGGCTCGGCCAGCAGCGAGCGGTCTGGTACGGCTCGATTCTGATTGCTCTCGGGCATCTGTCGATCGCCCTGTCGGCAGTGATGGGCAATAACCTGTTCTTTATCGGCCTGATGTTTATCGTGCTGGGTTCGGGACTGTTCAAAACCTGTATCTCGGTAATGGTGGGGACCCTGTATAAAAAAGGCGATGCACGCCGTGACGGCGGCTTCTCGCTGTTCTATATGGGCATCAATATGGGCTCCTTTATCGCGCCGCTCATCTCCGGCTGGCTGATTAAAACCCACGGATGGCACTGGGGCTTTGGCATCGGCGGTATCGGGATGCTGGTGGCGCTGATTATTTTCCGCCTCTTCGCCGTGCCGTCGATGAAACGCTACGACCGCGAAGTCGGCCTGGACTCCACCTGGAACAGCCCGGTGGCGAAGAAAAACGGCGTCGGCGCCTGGCTGCTGGCGCTGGCTGCAGGGGTTGCCGTCATCGTTACCCTTGTTGCGCAGGGGGTGATTGTGATTAACCCGGTCGCGGTCGCCAGCATGCTGGTGTATGTGATTGCGGCCTCGGTTGCGCTCTATTTTATCTACCTGTTCCTGTTTGCCGGCCTGAACCGTAAAGAGCGTGCCAGGCTGCTGGTCTGCTTTATTCTTTTGGTTTCCGCCGCCTTCTTCTGGTCCGCTTTTGAGCAGAAGCCAACCTCGTTCAACCTTTTCGCTAATGACTACACCAACCGCATGATCGGTGATTTTGAGATCCCGGCTGTCTGGTTCCAGTCCATCAACGCCCTGTTTATCATTCTGCTGGCTCCGGTCTTCAGCTGGGCATGGCCGAAGCTGGCGAGCATGAATATTCGTCCAGGCAGCATCACCAAATTCGTCATCGGGATTCTGTGCGCGGCGGCGGGCTTTGGCCTGATGATGCTGGCGGCGCAGAACGTGCTGGCCAACGGCGGGGCAGGGGTATCGCCCTTCTGGCTGGTGGGCAGCATCCTGATGCTGACCCTGGGCGAGCTGTGCCTCAGCCCGATTGGGCTGGCGACCATGACCCTGCTGGCACCGGAGAGAATGCGTGGTCAGATGATGGGCCTCTGGTTCTGCGCCAGCGCGCTGGGCAACCTGGCGGCAGGCCTGATCGGCGGTCACGTGAAGGCCGATCAGCTGGATATGCTGCCTGACCTCTTTGCCCGCTGCTCGATTGCGCTGCTGATCTGCGCCGCGGTACTGATTGTACTGATCGTGCCGGTGCGCCGGATGCTGGAAAACGCCCGAAGCAGCACCGAACAAAAACCGGTGACCAGCGCCTGACGGGCAGTTACCTGAAGGTTAAAACCGGCGCACAGACGCCGGTTTTTTTATGCCCCGACGGGCCGGAGCTGGCGGTAAGTGGTAAAATCAGCCGATACTGAAGACCGCTTAAGGAGTCACTATGTCCCTGACCTGCCCGGATTGCCATGCAGAGCTGGAGCCGCAAAACGGCTATGCGCACTGCGACCACTGCCAGAAAGATATCGCTCTTGAAGCGCGCTGCCCTGACTGCCACCAGCCCCTGCAGGTGTTAAAAGCCTGCGGGGCGGTGGACTATTTTTGCCAGCACGGCCACGGGCTGATTTCGAAAAAACGGGTGGAGTTTGTCCTCCCCGAGGCTTAATCACAGACGCAGTCTTCCCCCTTACGCCACAAATCCACCAGCGCAGGGGGCGCTTCCTGTTCCGGCACCAGCAGGATCACGTCGGTGTACTGCGCCTGATTGTGCCGGGTCCAGACGATCTGAATGCGGAAGTAGCGCTGATCCCCACGCCCCGGCGAAGAGGCCTCTCCGGGCGGCTGGCCAAGCGACAGCGCCTGGTCGAGGATCTCCATCACCCGCTGACGCTGCTGTTCATTGAGGGTGGATATCGCAATACGCCGCAGGCCGCTCAGCTTGGGAATAAAGGCGACGCCGCCTTCACGGGCCAGCTCAACTACTGCATCTTCTGTCAGTTCGGGGATCTGCATTTACAGCACTCCTGTGGTCTTCCATGCCTGCTCTATCGCCGCGGCGACGTCGCCGCCGGAGCGTTTCTCTCCGTGATAGATGGTTAGTCTGGCAAAGTCGGCGAAATCCGCATCCTGCGCCAGCGTGCGATCGCACACCGTGTCGTACCAGGCATAGCCGGCTTTTTCCCAGGCGTAGCCGCCGATGGCGGTCGCCGCCAGGTAAAACGCCCGGTTGGGGATACCGGAGTTGAGATGGACGCCGCCGTTATCTTCCCGGGTTTTGATGAAATCATCCATGTGGCCCGGCTGCGGATCTTTCCCCAGCAGGGGATCGTCGTAGGCGGTGCCGGGTTCAGACATCGAACGTAGCGCTTTGCCGTTAATCCCCTCCGCCAGCAGCCCTTCGCCAATTAGCCAGTCGGCTTCAGCGGCGGTCTGCTTAAGGTGATATTGCTTCACCAGCGCGCCAAAGACGTCCGATAACGACTCATTCAGCGCACCCGATTGTTCAAAATAGATAAGCCCGGCCTCGGTCTCGGTCACGCCGTGGCTCAGCTCATGGGCGACAACGTCTATCGCGATAGTAAAGCGGTTGAAGATTTCGCCGTCACCGTCGCCAAACACCATCTGCTGGCCGTTCCAGAAGGCGTTCTGATACTCCCGGCCATAATGAACGGTGCCGGTGAGGATCAGCCCTTTGTTATCCAGCGAATCGCGCTGATAGTTCTTCCAGAAAAAGTCGTGGGTGATGCCCAGATAATCATAGGCTTCGTCGACCGCAACATCGCCGTTAGAGCGCTGCCCTTCATAGCGCACCTGGGTGCCCGGCAGCTCCTGAGTGTGCCTGGCATCGTAGATGTCGCGCTCCAGCTGCCCGGCTTTATTGACGTGCGGCGCGGCGGGTTTCCCCGGCATATGGGCCATCAGCGTCTGGACATGGGTAAGCGTCTGGCGGGCGCAGCGCTGCTGCGGTTCAGAGCCGCTCTCGATAATACGGCGAAGGATGTAAGGCGGGATCACGCTATAGAGTCGGGTCATGCGTCTCTCCTGTTATGGCAATGCCGAAAAAAGCAATACCTTAAGTGTAAGCCATAGCGGCATAACGACACTGAAGTCAGACAAATCAGCGGGCTAAAAAGTGGCATAACCGAGGCTCAGGGTTTAGGTTTTAACGACGCAACGCGAGGAAGGTCATGAATAAAAACGTAGCTCTGGCAATCACCGGCTTTGCGCTTATTGCCGTTACCTATGGAATGGCGAGGTTTTCATGGGGAATTATGCTGCCCGATATCAGGCAGGCGGTCCCGTTTTCTCCGCAAACGGCGGGTTTGATTGCCGCCTGCAGTTACGCCGCCTATTGCTTATCCGTATTTTTCGCCTCGCTGCTGACCGCGCGCTTCGGGCCGCGCTTGCCGGCCCTGCTGGCGGCCTTAACGGCGGCGGGTGGGCTTATCATCCTGGCGTTTGCACCTTCACCGCTCCTTCTTGCGGTGGGGCTGTTTATTGCCGGACTCAGTTCAGGACTGGCCTCTCCCTCCCTTGCCGGGGCCGTGAGCGCCGGGGTAAAAGCTGAACGGCAGACGCAGGTGAACACGATTATTAATGCCGGCACCAGCGGCGGCATCATCCTGTCGGTGCCGGTGCTGTTTTTTGTGCCGGGGGGCTGGCGGATAGCCTGCGTGATTTTCGCCCTGCTGGCGCTAGCCTCGCTTGTGCCCGTCTGGCGGTATCTGCCAGCAACAGGGGGCGAGGGAGAGCAGGCGCTGCGCTGGCGCGCCCTTATTCGCAAACCCGGGATGGTAAGGCTATCCGTCATTGCGCTTGTCAGCGGCATTGCCAGCGCCGCCTGGTGGAGCTTTGGCCCGGAACTGCTGCAGCGTCACACGGGGTTAAATAGCGCCACAACCAATGTTCTGTGGCTACTGAGCGGCGGAGCAGGGGTTGCCGCCGTCTTCACCAGTAGCCTTGCCAGCCGCATTGGCGTGCGCGGTGTTTATCGGGGTTCCCAGCTGTTTATGGCCGCTTCCCTTATTGCATTATCGCTGAGTCAGGGCTTCGCCTGGTGGCTGGTTCCCGTGGTGGCGATGAGCGGGGCGGGTTATGTCATTTTGTCCGGGGTGCTGCTGGTACAGGGGGCGCGGGTTGCACAACCTTCACCTGCCGCCGGGGTCAGTATTGCCTTTCTGATGCTGGCGGTCGGGCAGATTATCGGATCGGTGGCCTTTGGCCTGCTGTACGGGATGGTGGGGGCGGCAGGAGCGTTGCTGCTCTTTTCCGGGCTATCGCTGTCGATGCTGGCGGTTATGCCCGATGCTGAACATCGGGCGTAACGGTTATCAGGTTTTTTTGCGGGTACGGGGTTTCTTCGCCGGGGTTACGGTTTTCACTTCGCTCTCTACCCAGCCGTCTGATACGCGCGTCGTCAGCACATCACCGGCTTTCACCTGTGTTGTCTGTTTGAGAATGTTGCCGTCCGTCGCGGTGGTCACGCTGTAACCGCGCGCCAGGGTTGCCAGCGGGCTGACGGCTTCAAGGTGGGTGACCGCGTTGCCAAAACGTTCGCGGGTGGCGCCGAGGCGCGTGCGGATATTCTCGGCCAGACGGTACTCCAGCTGCTGAATACGGGTTCCGGCGCGGTAAATGCGCGGCTGCGGGTTCTGCTGGTTAAGACGATGAAGCACGCGCTGCTGGCGCGAAACGGACCGCTTAAGCTGGTTATCCAGCGCGGCGTTCATCCGCTGGCGTAAACGCTCCAGCACGGTTTGCTGACGCGCCAGACGCAGCTGCGGGTGCTGCTGCTGTAGGCGATGATGCAGCTGGGTAAAGCGGCGGGTGCGGTTGGCAATGAAATAGTCCATCGCCATCTCCAGCCGCTGCTGGCCGCTCTGGAGCTGGCGCAACAGCTCAAGCTGATTGCGGCTTACCACCTCTGCGGCGGCAGAAGGGGTGGGCGCACGCAGGTCGGCGACAAAATCGGCGATGGTGACATCGGTTTCGTGCCCGACGGCGCTCACCACCGGGATCTGGCTGGCAAAAATCGCCCGCGCCACGCGCTCGTCGTTAAAGCTCCAGAGATCTTCCAGCGAGCCGCCGCCGCGCCCGACGATTAATACGTCACACTCTTTGCGGCGGTTTGCCTGCTCAATGGCGCGCACAATCTGCGCTGGCGCATCGTCACCCTGTACCGCCGTTGGATAGATGATAACGGGCAGGGAAGGGTCGCGACGCTGCAGGACATGCAAAATATCATGCAGGGCCGCCCCGGTTCTGGAGGTGATCACACCCACGCAGTGGGCCGGGGAAGGCAGCGGTTTTTTATGCTGCTGATCAAACAGCCCCTCTGCCGACAGGGCGGCTTTGAGCTGCTCATATTTCTGCTGTAACAGGCCTTCACCCGCAGGCTGCATGCTCTCGACGATGATTTGATAATCGCCGCGCGGCTCGTACAGGGTGATATTGGCGCGCACCAGAACCTGCTGGCCATGCTGAGGACGGAAAGTCACCCGGCGGTTGCTGTTGCGGAACATGGCACAGCGCACCT
Source organism: Leclercia sp. UBA7405 (assembly GCA_002469605.1). Classification (GTDB taxonomy): domain Bacteria; phylum Pseudomonadota; class Gammaproteobacteria; order Enterobacterales; family Enterobacteriaceae; genus Enterobacter. The sequence continues at coordinate 3,165 of DKMV01000378.1, read as the reverse complement.
GAGCGGTATTGTCTTTCAGGGTAAAGTACCAGTGGCCGGATGCCGGCTGGGTGAAGTTGGAGATTTCACCGCTGATCCAGACCTGGCCCATCTCCTGCTCAAGCAGCAAACGCACCGTCTGATTAAGGCGGCTGACGGTATAAATTGAGGGGGATTGAGAGGATAACATGTGAGCGGGATCAAATTCTAAATCAGCAGGTTATTCAGTCGATAGTAACCTGCCCGGAGGGGATCGCAAGCATTTTTTATAAAAAAGTGTGGATGCAATCGGTTACGCTCTGTATAATGCCACGGCAATATTTAACCACCCAGGTCAGAGATATTGCCCATGCTACGTATCGCTAAAGAAGCCCTGACGTTTGACGACGTCCTCCTCGTTCCCGCTCACTCCACCGTTCTGCCGAATACTGCCGACCTCAGCACGCAGTTGACCAAAACCATTCGCCTGAACATTCCTATGCTCTCCGCGGCAATGGACACCGTGACTGAAGCGCGCCTGGCTATCGCCCTGGCTCAGGAAGGCGGCATCGGCTTTATTCATAAAAACATGTCTATCGAGCGTCAGGCGGAAGAAGTTCGCCGCGTGAAGAAACATGAATCTGGCATCGTCACCGATCCACAAACCGTACTGCCTACTACCACCCTGCGCGAAGTGAAAGAGCTGACCGAGCGTAACGGTTTTGCAGGCTACCCGGTTGTGACCGCTGATAACGAACTGGTGGGTATCATTACCGGCCGCGACGTGCGTTTCGTCACCGACCTGAACCAGCCGATTAGCGTCTATATGACCCCGAAAGAGCGTCTGGTCACCGTGCGTGAAGGCGAATCCCGCGATGTGGTATTAGCCAAAATGCACGAAAAGCGCGTCGAAAAAGCGCTGGTCGTTGACGACGGTTTCCACCTTCGCGGCATGATCACCGTTAAAGATTTCCAGAAAGCAGAACGTAAACCGAACGCCTGTAAAGATGAGCACGGTCGTCTGCGCGTAGGCGCGGCGGTTGGCGCTGGCGCTGGCAACGAAGAGCGCGTTGACGCGCTGGTTGCAGCGGGCGTGGACGTGCTGCTGATCGACTCCTCTCACGGCCACTCCGAAGGCGTTCTGCAACGTATTCGCGATACCCGTGCCAAATACCCTGACCTGCAGATCATCGGCGGTAACGTGGCAACTGGCGCAGGCGCTCGCGCGCTGGCTGACGCGGGTTGCAGCGCGGTGAAAGTGGGTATCGGTCCTGGCTCCATCTGTACTACCCGTATCGTTACCGGCGTAGGGGTTCCGCAGATCACTGCCGTATCCGACGCGGTAGAAGCGCTTGAAGGCACCGGCATTCCGGTTATCGCCGACGGCGGGATCCGCTTCTCTGGCGATATCGCCAAAGCTATCGCTGCCGGCGCCGCCGCGGTGATGGTGGGCTCCATGCTGGCCGGTACCGAAGAGTCCCCGGGCGAAATCGAACTCTTCCAGGGCCGCTCTTACAAATCCTACCGCGGGATGGGCTCCCTGGGCGCCATGTCCAAAGGCTCCTCTGACCGCTACTTCCAGACCGATAACGCCGCCGACAAACTGGTGCCGGAAGGGATCGAAGGCCGCGTAGCTTACAAAGGCTACCTGAAAGAGATCATTCACCAGCAGATGGGCGGCCTGCGCTCCTGTATGGGCCTCACCGGCTGTGGTACTATCGACGCCCTGCGTACGAAAGCGGAATTCGTGCGTATCAGCGGTGCAGGTATCCAGGAAAGCCACGTTCATGACGTGACCATCACCAAAGAGTCTCCGAACTATCGTATGGGCTCCTGATTAATTTCCACGCCCGGCCTTAGCCGGGCGATTTTGTTTCTCTTGCCTCGGAATTAGCGTCAATGACGGAAAATATTCATAAACATCGCATTCTCATCCTCGATTTCGGTTCTCAATACACCCAGCTGGTTGCTCGTCGCGTGCGTGAGCTGGGCGTGTACTGCGAACTCTGGGCCTGGGATGTGACGGAAGCGCAGATCCGCGATTTCAACCCAAGCGGCATCATCCTCTCCGGCGGCCCGGAAAGCACCACCGAAG
>DKMV01000378.1:0-1016 GCA_002469605.1 Leclercia sp. UBA7405 | reverse complement strand
GGCGTCTGCTACGGCATGCAGACCATGGCGATGCAGCTGGGCGGCCACGTAGAAGGCTCTAACGAGCGTGAATTCGGCTACGCGCAGGTTGAAGTTCAGACCGAAAGCGCGCTGATTCGCGGTATCGAAGACGGCCTGACCGCAGACGGCAAAGCGCTGCTGGACGTCTGGATGAGCCACGGCGACAAAGTCACCGCCATTCCGGCCGACTTCGTGACCGTTGCCAGCACCGAAAGCTGCCCGTTTGCGATTATGGCCAACGAAGAAAAACGCTTCTACGGCGTGCAATTCCACCCGGAAGTGACCCACACCCGTCAGGGACTGCGCATGCTGGAGCGTTTCGTTATCGATATCTGCCAGTGTGAAGCCCTGTGGACGCCGGCAAAAATCATCGACGACGCCGTGGAGCGTATCCGCCAGCAGGTTGGTGATGACAAAGTGATCCTCGGCCTCTCCGGCGGCGTTGACTCCTCCGTCACCGCGATGCTGCTGCACCGCGCGATTGGCAAAAACCTCACCTGCGTCTTCGTGGATAACGGTCTGCTGCGCCTCAACGAAGCCCAGCAGGTAATGGACATGTTCGGCGACCACTTCGGTCTGAACATTGTTCACGTTGAAGGCGAGCAGCGCTTCCTCGACGCGCTGGCAGGCGAAAACGACCCGGAAGCGAAGCGTAAAATCATCGGCCGCGTCTTCGTAGAAGTGTTCGACGAAGAGGCGCTGAAGCTGGAAGACGTGAAGTGGCTGGCGCAGGGCACCATCTATCCGGACGTGATCGAATCGGCGGCCTCTGCCACCGGTAAAGCGCACGTTATCAAATCTCACCACAACGTGGGCGGCCTGCCGAAAGAGATGAAGATGGGCCTGGTTGAACCGCTGCGCGAGCTGTTCAAAGACGAAGTGCGTAAGATCGGCCTCGAGCTGGGTCTGCCGTACGACATGCTCTACCGCCATCCGTTCCCGGGTCCGGGTCTGGGCGTCCGCGTGCTGGGCGAAGTGAAGAAAGAGTACTGCGA
>DKMV01000093.1:17714-17864 GCA_002469605.1 Leclercia sp. UBA7405 | reverse complement strand
CAGATCTACTGGCCCTTCTCCCGCGACGCGGCCCGCTATGACGTGCTCACAAAATGGTGGGCCGATGTGGTCAAGCCAACCCATACCCGGCTCTATATCGGCGTGGCGCTCTACAAGGTGGGCGAGCCCTCGCGCACCGAGCCGGACTGG
>DKMV01000093.1:332-17517 GCA_002469605.1 Leclercia sp. UBA7405 | reverse complement strand
GAGCTGAAAAAGCAGCTCGATCTTAACGAGTCGATGCCACAGGTCAGCGGCACCATTCTCTTTCGGGAGAACAACCTCAACCAGCCTCAGGCGCGGGAGGCGGTCAGCTATCTGCGCAGCCGCTGGGGCAGTTAACCCGCAGGTTGTCCATTTCTCACAAGGCTCTGTCCGGGGCGCTAAAGCGGCGCCCCTTTCTCCTGCGCACAATGGCATAACAACCACAGGAGAAAACTATGCTGACCAACCCGGAACTGAAATACCGCCCCTTCCCGCCGATGGATTTACCCGACCGCCGCTGGCCTTCACAGCAGATCCTCCAGGCGCCCCGCTGGCTCTCGACGGACCTGCGCGACGGCAACCAGGCGCTGGCCGAGCCGATGGACGGCGAGCGTAAACGGCAATTCTGGCAGCTGCTGCTGGCCTGCGGCTTTAAAGAGATTGAGGTCGCCTTCCCCTCCGCCTCGCAAACCGACTTTAACTTCGTGCGCCAGTTGATTGACGAGGCGCTGATCCCCGATGACGTCACCATTCAGGTGTTAACCCAGGCGCGTGAAGCGCTGATCCAGCGTACCTTCGAGGCGCTGCGCGGGGCGAAGCGGGCTACGATTCATCTTTATAACGCCACCGCTCCCCTGTTCCGCGAGCGGGTGTTCGGCATGAGTAAAGCCGAAGTGGTGGATCTTGCCGTCCGCGCGACCCGGCAGATCCGCGACCTCTGTGACCAGCACCCGGAAACGCGCTGGCAGTATGAATACTCCCCGGAGACCTTCTGCTTTACCGAGCCGGAATTCGCGCTGGAGATTTGCGAAGCGGTCGCCGACGTCTGGCAGCCCTGCGCCGAACGGCCAATGATCCTCAATCTGCCCGCTACCGTCGAGGTGAGCACGCCAAATGTTTATGCCGATCGGATTGAGTTTTTCTGCCGCCATTTTTCGCGCCGCAGCGAGGTGTGCATCAGCGTGCATCCCCATAACGACCGGGGCACCGGCGTGGCCTGCGCCGAGCTGGCGCTGATGGCGGGAGCCGACCGCGTGGAGGGCTGCCTGTTTGGCAACGGCGAGCGCACCGGCAACGTCTGTCTGGTGACCTTGGCGATGAATCTCTACAGCCAGGGTATCGCCCCCGGACTGGTGTTTCACGATATGAAGCAGGTGGTGGAGACGGTGGAGACCTGCAATCAGCTGCCGGTGCATCCCCGCCACCCCTGGGCAGGCAGCCTGGCCTATACCGCCTTCTCCGGCTCGCATCAGGACGCCATCAAAAAAGGGTTTGCAGCACGAAAAGCGGAAGATCTTTGGGAGATGCCCTATCTGCCTGTCGATCCGCAGGATATTGGCTGTAGCTATGAGGCGGTGATCCGCGTAAATAGCCAGTCCGGGAAAAGCGGCAGCGCCTGGATGATCGAACAGAACCACGGCCTGAAGCTGCCCAGGGGGTTACAGCAGGACTTTAGCCTGCACGTACAGCGGGAAACCGACGCCCACGGGCGGGAGATGACGCTCAGCGCCCTGTGGCAACTCTTCCGCAGCCGCTACCGGCTGGTGCCGCAGCCCCCGCTGGCGCTGAAGGAGTACAGGAGCGAAAGCCAGCAGAACGGCCAGCTGCAGCTGCATGCCACGCTGCTGATAAAAGGCGAAATCCGGCGGATTGCCGGCTGCGGCAACGGTCTGCTCTCCGCGGCGGCCAGCGCCCTCTCGATCTACAGTAAGCGGACACTGACCATCGCCGACTACCACGAACATACACTGGGCGAGCGCAGCGACAGCCGATCAGTGGCCTATATCCGCTGCCTTTTTGCCGACGGCACCAGCCGCTGGGGCGTGGGGATCGACAGCGATATCTCCCGCGCGTCGCTGCAGGCATTTCTTAACGCCGCTCAGCCTGACGACGACGCTCTGTGAAAATAGTCGCTGGGTGAGATGCCCATCACCCGGCGAAACATGGTGGTAAAGGCGCTGTGGCTGCCGTAACCGAGCTCCAGCGCCACGCTGAGCACCGATTGCCCCTGCGCCAGGCGCACCAGCGCTTCCAGCAGGCGCGCCCGGCGAGCCCACTCTCCCCAGGTTAACGACGTCTGCTGCTGAAAGCGGCGGTTCAGGGTGCGCTCGCTCATGTTGACCTGCTTTGCCGCCGCGGCACTGCACCAGTCCCCGGCGGGATCGTCGCGCATGCGCGAGCAGAGCTGGCGTAGGTTGTCGCTGGTGGGCTCCGGCAGCCCGAAGGGCAACACCGTCATCACGCGGATCTCATCGAGGATCAGCTCATAAATACGCTCATCCCGGCTGCCGGGTGCGTACTCCTCCTCCCCCAGCGCCAGCGAGGCCACGATCAGCTCCCGCAGCAGCGGAGTGATTTGCACTATCTGGCAGCTGGCGGGCAGATCGGCCCGCGCCAGCGGATCGATAAACAGCGTGCGGGCCGCCACCTGCCCGGTTAGCCGCAGGGCGTGCCGGGTACCCGCCGGTAGCCAGACCCCGCGCCCGGGCGGCACCACCCAACTGCCGGATGGCGTATCCACCCGCGCCACGCCGGTAAGAATATGCAGCAGCTGGGCGCAGTCATGTTCATGCCAGGGCTCGCTTGCGCCGTGCGGATAATCCTGCGCATAGGGCACCAGCGGACGTCGGGTAAAGGAAAAGGTTGTGCGGGTTGTCATGGGTGGCGGCGAAAGGTTGTTTGTCAGGAATAGGACTGATGCTACTTAAGGCCAGCATCAGGTCAAGAGATGAATGGCAAGCCCGTAAGTATTGAGGATCAAAAAAAGCCGGCTTTCGCCGGCTCTGTCATCACGCTTACGGTCTTCTGAACAGAACGATACTGCGTCCCGGCACCTGATATGCGGCCTCGACCGTGGTCGGTGCCTCAAGCTCAGGCTCGGCGGTGGAGAGCTCCAGCACCCAGCCGCCATCCTCCTGGAACGGTAGCTGGTATTCCACGCTCTCATCCAGCGGGTTGCAGAGCATCACCACGTCGTGCCAGATACCCTCCTCCTGCTCGAGGTCCGGGCGGCGGATCATCACCCCAAGAGTAGCGCTGGCGTCCCACTCTTCCGGCTGCTGCGGGCCGCCGTCGGTGTTGAACCAGTGGATCTCCAGCCCGTCGCGCCAGTTTTCACGCCGCAGCAGCGGCTGGGCGGCGCGCAGCTGGATCAGGCGACGGGTATACTCCCGCAGCGCCTCGGCCCCCGGCGGCAGCCCTTCCCAGTGCACCCATGAGATGTCGCTATCCTGGCAGTAACCGTTGTTATTCCCCATCTGGCTGCGGGCAAACTCATCCCCTGCCAGCAGCATCGGGGTGCCGTGGGAGAAGAACAGCGTGGTAAGGAAGTTGCGTTTTTGCCGCTCGCGCACCGCGTTGATGCCTTCGTCGTCGGTTGGCCCTTCGGCGCCGTAATTGTATGACCGGTTATCGTTGTGGCCGTCGTTATTATCCTCGCCGTTGGCCTCGTTGTGCTTCTCGTTGTACGAAACCAGGTCGTTGAGGGTAAAGCCGTCGTGGGCGGTAACAAAGTTGATGCTCGCCCAGGGGCGACGGCCGCGCGTATCGTACAGGTCGCCGGAGCCCAGCAGGCGCGCGGCAAAGTCGGACGAGACGTTATCCCCGCGCCAGTACTCGCGCACCGTGTCGCGGTATTTGTCGTTCCACTCCCCCCAGCCGGGCGGGAAGCCCCCTACCTGATAACCGCCGGGGCCGATATCCCAGGGCTCGCCGATCAACTTCACTTTGGAGAGCACCGGATCCTGCATGATGGCGTCGAAGAAACCGCCGCGGGGATCGAAGCCTTCCGGCTCGCGGCCCAGAATGGTACCCAGGTCGAAGCGGAAACCGTCAACCTCCATCACCTCCACCCAGTAACGCAGGGAGTCCATCACCATCTGTAAAACGCGCGGATGGGAGGTGTTCACCGTGTTACCGGTGCCGGTATCGTTAATGTAGTAGCGGTGCTGGTCCGGCATGGTGCGGTAGTAGGAGAAGTTATCGATCCCCTTAAAGGAGAGGGTCGGGCCCAGCTCGTTGCCCTCGGCGGTGTGGTTATAGACCACGTCGAGGATCACCTCGATGCCCGCATCGTGGTAAGCCCGCACCATGTCGCGGAACCCCTGGATGCCGTTGGGGCCGTAATAGTGCGTGGCAGGGGCAAAGAAGCCGAGGGTGTTATAGCCCCAGAAGTTTTTCAGTCCTTTATCGAGCAGGTGCTGATCGTGGGGGAACCAGTGCACCGGCATCAGCTCAACCGAGGTAATGCCGAGGCTCTTGATGTAGTCCACCGAGGCCTGATGCCCCATCCCCTCGAAAGTGCCGCGCAGGTTTTCCGGAATCGCCGGGTTAAGCTGGGTAAAGCCCTTAACGTGGGTCTCGTAGAGCACAGTGTGCGGCCAGGCAATCTCCGGGCGGTTACCCTCTTCCCGCTTAAAGGCCTCCGGGTCGATTACCCGGCATTTTGGCGTAAAGGGGGCGCTGTCCCGGGTATCAAAGCTCAGGTCCAGCTCCTCATTCCCCATCTCGTAGGCGAAATGGGCATCGTTCCAGTCCATCTCCCCCACCAGTTCTCGGGCATAGGGGTCAATCAGCAGTTTATTGGGGTTAAACCGGTGGCCGTTCTCAGGATCGTACGGGCCGTAAACGCGATAGCCGTACAGCGCGCCGGGCTGGAGGTCCGGCACATAACCGTGCCACACCTCGTGGGTATATTCCGGCAGCTCCAGGCGGGCGATCTCCGTCTGCCCGCTGGGATCAAAAAGGCACAGCTCGACGCGGTCCGCGTGGGCGGAGAAAATCGCAAAATTTACGCCGCTTCCGTCGTAATTCGCCCCGAGCTGATGGGCTGAACCCGCCCGAATCTCAAAATCTTTTACGTTTGGCATACCACTTTTCCTTTATAGACACACTCAATCGCAGGCAACGAGGACGCGCCAGCACAGCGGCGTGGACGCTAAATCAATGTTGTCATCCAGTTCTATCTCTTCATTACTGAACAGATCGCGGTAGCGGCGGCCGGCCAGGTTCTCCGGCAGTGCCACCGAGGTTTCGGGCCAGAGGGCGGCGCCGCTAAGGCTGGGGGCGTTAAATACCAATCGCGGGGCGATAACGATCACCGCATCCCGGTCGTCGACGCGGGCAAAAGCAATCACCTTATCCGCCCGTTCACCGTGGGTGAGCAGCGACACGTACTCTCCCCGCCGGAACAGGGCCGGTCTGCCCTGGCGCAGGCGCAGCAGCGCGGCGGTAACGAACTGATGCAGCTGTCCGCTCCGCCAGCTCGCGTCGCTGGTCAGTACCGAGGGATCCGCCTCGTTTAACTGCTGCATCAGGCGCGGATAGTCCGGCTCCCGGCGGTTATCCGGGTCGACCAGACTGAAGTTGAGCGCCTCGCTGCCCTGGTAGATATCCGGCACGCCCGGCGCGGTGAGTTTGATCAGCGTCTGGCTCAGGCTGTTGACCAGCCCGGCGCGGATAAAGGGTTGCAGCGAGCGGGAGAAATCTTCCAAAAAGAGCGCGTTGTCCGCCGAGAGCAGATGGCGGGCATACTCCAGCACCGCCGTCTCGTAGGCTTCGTTGCTGTCAACCCAGTCGGTGCGCTGTTTGGCCTCGCGCAGGGCTTTCTCCACAAAGCCAATAAAGCGCTCTTCCAGCGCCTTCAGCCCTGCCGCGTCCTGCGGATCGAGCTCCGGCGGCCAGACCCCTGCCAGCGCCTGGTAGAGCATCCAGGTATCAACGCCCCGCGGGGCGGTGCCGTCGTTCAGGAAGCGAACGTGGGTCTGGTTCATCTGCCGCCAGCGGGCCACGCACTCAGCCCACAGATCCGGCGCTTCGGTCAGGGTATAGAGCCGGGCGCGGGCGTCTTCACCCCGTTTGGTATCGTGGGTGGAGGTGCCGGAAAGCGCATCCGGCTGGCGCTCCAGCCGGGTCATCATCTCTTTATGGAAACGGGTCAGGGAGAAACCGCGCGGTACCGGCTCGGCCCCTACCTCGTTCAGCGCCAGCCCCATGTTCTGGCGGAAGAAGAGCGTATCCTCAACGGATTTCGCCATCAGCGGCCCGGTCAGCTGCTGGAAGCGGGTGCGGAACTCGTTCGCCTGCTCGCGGCTCGCCACTTCACCGGTCAGAATGCGGGTCAGCAGCGCCAGCGCATCGGCGTCCGCCGTCACCCGGGTTAACACCGTCTCCAGCAGGCGCAGATCGGCAGGCGGCAGCCCGTCGGCGGTGCCGTAAGTGCGATAGACCGGGAAGGCGATCAGCAGTTCGCGCAGCGCCAGACGCAGATTTTCGGCGTCTGGCTGCTGCGGCTCCTGCTCTGCGATAGCCGTCGCCAGCTTCAGCAGGGTAGAAAACTCGCCGGCAAAGTTGCGATCCACCATCAGCAGGCGCGCTTTGCGCAGCTCGGCGTGGGGATCGACCACCTTGCCGGAGACCTCGTCCCAGGCTTCGCGCAGGGCGTCGATCTTCTCGTCATCCACCAGCACTTCCGCCAGCGAGGCGATAAATTCATAGCCGGTGGTGCCGGAGATAGGCCAGTCGGTGGGCAGATGCTCCCCTTTACCGAGGATCTTCTCCACCGTGATGTAGCAATCTTCCCCCGCTTCCTGGCGCAGGCGTTCCAGATAGCCCTTGGGATCGGCCAGCCCGTCCACGTGGTCCACCCGCAGCCCGTCTACCGCCCCGGAGCGCACAAGGGCGAGGATCAGGGCGTGGCTGTCATCAAAGACGGCGGGATCTTCCACCCGCACGCCCACCAGCCCGGTCACCTCAAAGAAGCGCCGCCAGGAGAGCTCCGAGGCCGCATCGCGCCAGCAGGTCAGCCGCCAGGGCTGCTGCTCATGCAATTGGGTGATAGCCTGCGGATCGGTCAGCGCCAGCACCTCCTCTTCCCGTCCGAGCCAGCTGTTCGGTGTCAGGGGGTAGAACGTGTCAAAGTAGGCCAGCGCCGGGCGCCCGGTGTTGGGATCGCGCTCCACGCGCAGGTCGCCCTGCGCCAGCACCGCCTCGAAGGTGTCCCCGAGGAACGGCAGGGTCAGGCGGCGCGACCAGTCGATATCAAAATGGTGGGCATAGCGGCTCTGCTCGCCGTACTCAACCACATCCCGCCACCAGGGGTTCTCCAGCGAGGTGGACATATGGTTCGGCACGATATCAATAATCAGCCCCATCCCCGCCTCCTTCAGGGCGCTGACCATGCGCTCAAACCCGGCGCGGCCGCCGATGGCCGGATCGATCTCATTGACGTCGGTCACGTCGTAGCCGTGCGTTGATCCGCTGGCGGCGGTGAAAATCGGCGAGGCGTACAGGTGGCTAATACCCAGCTGCTGTAAATAGGGCACCAGGCTGGCGGCACGATCGAAGGTCATGCCATTGCGAAACTGAATACGCCAGGTTGCGACTGGAATCATCGTTGGGCTTCTCCCTCAGCAAAACAGACAATAAGTGAATTTGGCGGCAGCGTCGTTGCTTCCGCCGGCCAGACAAAGATCGGTGTTCCGGGCAGTTCCGGTGCGGGCAAGGTGCGCTCGCTGATGTTCAGGGCCATCGACAGAACGCCTTCGGCAAAACGCCAGCGGACAATAAAATGCCCCGGCGCCGTGTGTACTACCTCCCCTTCGCCGCCGCGCGCGTTGGCCAGCAGCGGAACGATCGCCTGATGGCGCAGCAACAGTAGCTGGCGGGTAAAGCGTAGCCAGGATTTACCCTCCTCGGTGGTCAGTTTTTGCCAGTCGAGTTTAGAGCGGGTAAAGGTCTCCAGGGCGTTGGGATCGGGAACGTCCTCTTTGTCATGTCCGCTGTGGCCGGAGAACTCCTTCGCCCGCCCTTCGCGCACCGCCCGGGCCAGATCGCCGTGGAAATCGGTAAAGAACAGGAAGGGGTGCGTCTCGCCATACTCCTCCCCCATAAACAGCAGCGGGATGTGCGGCGAGAGCAGCAGCATGCCCAGCAGCACCCGGGTGCGATCCGGCCCGGCAAGGGTAATTAGCCGATCGCCCTGGGCGCGGTTCCCCACCTGATCGTGGTTCTGGATAAAATCGACAAAGGCAGCGGGCGGCTGCCCGGTGCTGTCCACGCCACGCGCTTCACCGCTGTGGGCGGAGGTTTCGCCCTGGTAGGCAAAGCCTTCGGCCAGCGCACGGGCCACCCATTTTTCCGGCGCCTCGGCAAAGTCGCGGTAATAGGCATGGGTTTCGCCGGTGGCGAAAACGTGGGCGGCGTTGTGCAGATCGTCATTCCATTCGGCGGTAAAGCGCGGCAGGTTGCCCGCTTCATCCCGCGGGTGCAGGTAGATAATGTTACGGCTGTCTTCGGTGGTGAGATGGATCGGGCGATCGGCGATCTCCGCCCGGATGCGCTCGGCTATCTCCACCAGCACGTGGGGTTCGCTGCTGTCATGGATATGGTCGATGGCGTCAAAGCGCAGGCCGTCAAGATGGTATTCGGTGAGCCAGAACAGCGGCGCCTCGGTGATAAACTGCCGCGTCGCTGCCCGGTCGTAGGCGATGCCGTTGCCCCAGGGGGTCATCCGCTCCGGGTGGAAAAACTCCGGTGACAGCTTCGGCAGATAGTTGCCCTCGGGGCCAAAATGGTTGAGGACGATATCCAGCACCACCGACAGCCCCAGCCCGTGGGCAGCGTCGATAAAGGCTTTAAAGTCGTCCGGCGTGCCGTAGGCAACGTGCGGGGCGTAGAGCAGCACGCCGTCGTAGCCCCAGCCGCGATTGCCCCCGAACTGGGAGACGGGCATTACCTCAATCTGGGTGATGCCAAGCTCTACCAGTCCGGGCAGCTTAGCGATAGCCGCCTGGAAGGTGCCTTCAGGGGTAAAGGTGCCGATATGGAGCTCATAGACTACCGTCTCTTCCCAGCGGCGCCCCTGCCATTCAGCGTTTTGCCAGACGTAGCTGTTGGGATCGACTACCAGCGAGGGCGAATTCACATCCCCCTGCTGGGCGCGAGAGGCCGGGTCCGGTACGGCCATGCCGTCGGCCAGCACGTACTGATAGGCCGCACCGGGCTGTACGCCTTCTACTTCAAGTTCAAACCAGCCGTCCCCTGCTGCGCGCATGGGACGATCCTCACCATTCAGACGCAGGACAATCTGCTGCTGGCCGCTGGCCCACAGCCGAAAACGCACTCTGCCCCCGTCCACATATTCTGCACCCCAGCTCTTAAAAAAGTGTTTTGACTGCATTCTGACACCTCATTTCTCCCGAACAGCATCTTCGGGTTGCTAACATTGACGGTTACGCGGAGGGAAAGTAGTAACGTGGCGATCGATAATGCATAGCGCACAAGGATAAACTATAGACCAGGATGTTAAATTTGCCGTGACGGCGTCACGATGAGGGCCGGGAGAACGGGGCAATATGGGCGCAGCAGGTGAGAATTTTACAGGGGTTCAGGAAGAGAAAAGGTTATTGCGCGTTTGACGGCGGCAAAAGCCAGCGCTTTTGCCGCCAGTCATTTATATCATTGTGCAGGCTTTGGCCAGTGGATCGTCCCTACCCCGTTTAGCTGGGGGCGGGCGAAGAGGAATCCCTGAAAACGTCTGATCCCGGCGGTTTCGAGCCAGCACCACTCTTCCATCTTTTCGATACCTTCCGCCACCAGGGCAATTCCCATATCAGTACAGCAGCTGACGATGGACTTTACGATCGCCTGCTTTGGCCCGCTAAGGTGAATATTGCTGACAATCTCCCGGTCAATTTTGATTTTGTCCGGCTGGAAGCGCGTCAGCAGCGACAGCCCGGCATAGCCAGAGCCGAAATCGTCAATCGCCAGGCCTACGCCCGCTGCCCGCAGCTGCTTGATGGCGCTGTTAAACTGGTTAAAGCCGGAGATCATCTCGTTTTCAGTAACCTCCACCACCACCTGCTCGGGCACCAGGCCATGCAGGAGGATCTGATCCATCAGGAAATCAACGGCACCGGGGACGTTAACCAGCGACATCGGCAGCAGGTTGATGGCAATTTTATGATCGCCGATGCCGATTTTCTCGGCCAGTGCAAAGGCATAGGCCTTGGTCTGGAGATCCACATCGTAGAGTTTGTCCTGGGGGATGCCATTGAAAAAATGCTCCGGACTGCCGCCGTCGTTGCCGCGGATCAGCGCCTCAAGAGAGGAAATTTTGCCGCTGGCGGGCTCCACAATAGGCTGCAGGGCAAACTGGCACAGCTGGCCCGGCACCAGATCGCATCCGCCAAAAGGGGGACGTTCCGGCGCCAGCCGCCATTTGCTGGCGGAGGCGGCTACGGCAGGTTCAGGTTGTCTGGTCTGCTTAATAAACGACTGAATAAATTTAAAGACCCGATCCTCGGTGGCGAGGTAGCTCTCCAGCTTGCTGTAGTGCAGCACCGAACTGAGCACCGACTCTGTAGGGGCTACGCGCAGGTCATACAGCATCATGCCCACGTCCTCGAAACGGCGGCGCGGGCCGTAATCGCGCATCAGCTCCACCACGCTGTGATGGCGATCGTCGAGGCTAATTTTGCTGAATAGGGTATCAACGATCTCTTCGGTACCTTCCAGAATTTGCAGGAACTCCACGCCGTTAAACAGCAGGATACCGGTGATATTGAGCGCGCCATTGTTTTCTCTGGCTTTATCAATCAACGAGGTGAGTGATAAAGATTCACAGGATGAATTTAACTGGCTTCGATATATGAGTGTAGTCAGCACAGCAACTTGTCCCGTTAGCGAGTTTATTTTTATAACCTATTGTTTAGCAGGCTTTACCTTTTAGTGACTCATAGTATTACAGCGGACATAGACTTGTCATTTTCTGAAGTGAAAATAACTTAGGTGAATTACTATTCATTTCCCCGGCCTCTCTGCGGGCTGCGTCTCTTCGATGCGCTGCACCATATAGCCGTAAAATGGGTTCGCCGTCAGGCGCATCATCGCATCCATTCCCACAATCAATACCCCCGTCTCTCCGCGCAGCGCCGCGTTGCCCAGGTTAATTCCGTAGCGTTGCGGGTTTACCGGACGGGTGCCGTAGAGATCGTCCTCCGGCGGGAACGGCAGCGACACGTGGGAGAGCGAATAGATATCCGCCGGCCAGGCGGTAGCGAGGGGCACAACCTTCTCGTCTGTTGCTCCGGCGGGCAGCGTGCGCGCCACCGTATTCAGCGTCCGGGCAGAGGCGTTAGCGATAACGGTGGTGGCGTAACGGCGCGGCGGCGGCGGTAACAGCGCGTTTACCGCTACCCAGGAGGTCGGGCGATAAAGCGCGCGCAGCGCGGCCGTCTGGTTGATATCGAACAGTACCAGCTCGCTGCCGTTTTTCGGTAGCTGATTGAAAAGCATCTCGACTACCGCCCGGCTGCTGACGGTACTGTCCATCACCGACTGGAACGCCAGCACCGGCGGCAGTCCGGAAAGACTTTTGCCGTGGGCCGCCTGGCGCAGCTGTTTCTGTAACGCCTGGGTCAGCAGCCAGGACTGGCGGGCCGCGTTAACCGGGAAAGAGTTGTACTTAAAGGGGTTGTACTCCGGCAGCAGGTTCAGCCAGGCCGCTTTGGCAAACGGCGGCAGCAGCGCGGGCAGCCCCGCCAGGCCGGCGAAGCGGGCAAAGCTGCTCACGCCTATCATCGGCGAGATAAGGATCAGCTGCTGCGGCCGGGCAAGGTGCGGATCCTCAAGGGCGTCGAGGGCATATTTCATCGACAGCGCCCCGCCGTTTGAGTAGCCAACCAGCAGGAGCGGCACCGCGTTGCCCGCCAGCCGCCGGGCTTCGCGCACGGCGAGACGGGTGGTGGCCATCCACTGCGGCCAGTCCACGTCACTGAGCGCGCCGGGTGCGGTGCCGTGCCCCGGCATGCGCGGCGCCACCGCAACGAAGCCGCGCTGCTGATAGTCGGCGGCAATATGCAGCACGCTGTAGGGGGAATCCGTCAGGCCGTGTAGCAGCACCACCGCGCCGCGCGGCTTACCCTGCGGGAGCAGAATAAAGGAGCGGTTACCATCCCGTGCAAACTGCCCCGGCCAGACCAGGCTGTGGCGATAGTAACGGTTAATGGGCGTCTTCTCGTCTCCCGTCGTCTTATCCACCACCTCGCGCTGCATATCGCTGAAGATAACCTCCTCCTGGCGCAGATAGTCGGCGAAAGTGGCGCGATCGATGGCCTTCGCCGACATCTCGGGGGCGGTCCAGATGTGCCAGGCATGCAGTGCCGGGCCGGTTTGCGACGCAACTATCCTGTAGCCCAGCAGCACAACGAGCGCGATACCCACCACCTGCACGGTTTTTTTGACGAGAGTGAACAGCTGCGTGCGCATGAAGATCCTTTACGTAAGAGGCGGCCGGCTATCTTAGCGCGTTTTCAGCGCTGTCAAAATGCGTGCCGGGTTTTACGCCCGGCAGACGGGCCGTTGCGTGCGCTAAACTTACGCGATGCGACTTTTACTTATGCTCCTGTTTTGTTTACCCGGCCTGCTGCGGGCAGCCCCGCTGGTGCCGCCGCCGGGGTACACCCGCGCGCTGCCCCACACGCTGCCGGGTGGGTGCGTGCCTCTTCCCGCCCCCTGGACCGGCGCGCTGCGCTTTGCCAGTAAATATGAGGGCTCCGACAGCGCCCGGGCCACTCTCAACCCGCAGGCCGAGGCAGCGTTTCGCACCGCGACCCGGCCTATAACGGAGTTTGAACGCGGCATTTCGACGATGGTGTGGCGCTACAGGCAGAGCGGCGATCCCGCCACCCTCGCCTGCATCATTCAGGGCTATAACGCCTGGGCCGACGCCGGGGCATTAACCTCAACACAAACCAACTACTCCGGGCGGGCAATGCGCAAATGGGCGCTGGCGACCCTTGCCACCGGCTGGCTGGAAATCAACCCGCCTGCGGGTAATGCCAGAGTAGAACGCTGGCTGGGGCAGCTTGCCGATCTTGTCGTGAAGGAGTGGGATGGCCTGCCGCCCGGCAAAATTAATAATCACAGCTACTGGGCGGCCTGGGCCGTAATGGCCTCCGGCGTGGCCCTCGACAGGCGGGATCTGTTCGACTGGTCGGTGAAGATCTTTCGCACCGCCGCCGGGCAGATCGATGCCCGCGGTCGGCTGGCCAATGAGCAAAAGCGCGGCGACCGCGCGCTGGCCTATCATAACTACGCCCTGCAACCGCTGGTAATGATCGCAAGCTTTGCCAGGGCGAACCGGGTCGATCTGCTGGCTGAGAATAACGGGGCGCTGGCGCGGCTGGCAGAGTATGTCCTGAGCCAGCCGAAAACCGATCCGGCATGGCTGGAGCCCTGGTGTGCGATGACCCGCTGCGATGCCGCGGCCCTGGCCCTGCGCGACGCCAGCCGTCCGCTAAAAAGCCGCCGGGCCGGCGGCTATCTCACGCTGCTGTACCAGCGCTAAATCTGCGCCATCCCGCCGTCAACGAACAGCTCGGCGGCATTGATAAAGCTGGCCGCATCCGAGGCGAGGAAGGCGACGACCTTACCCACCTCCTCCGGCTCGCCGATGCGCCCCAGCGGTACCTGGGCGGCCAGGGCGTCGAACAGTCCCTGACGTTGCTCTTCGGGCACCAGATCACCCAGCCCCGGCGTTTTCACCGGCCCCGGGCTGACCACGTTGACGCGAATGCCGCGCCCCTGTAAATCCAGCGCCCAGGAGCGGGCGAAGTTGCGCACCGCGGCCTTGCTGGCGCTGTAGACGCTAAAATTAGCGGTGCCTTTTACCGAGACCGTGGAGCCGGTCAGGATCACCGAGGAACCGTTCGCCAGCAGGGGCAGCGCCTTCTGGACGGTAAAGAGTACGCCGCGCACGTTGGTGGCAAAAATGCGGTCGAAGTGCTCTTCGGTAATGGCCCCCAGCGGCAGCATATCCCCGCCGCCGGCGTTGGCGAACAGCACGTCGAGACGCCCGTCCCGCTCGGCAATCTGCGCATAGACCGTATCCAGATCCGCCAGGCGGGAGGCGTCGGCGCGAATGCCGGTGACCTGGCCCCCGAGCGCGGCGACGGCGCTCTCCAGCTCGGCCTGACGACGGCCGGTGATATAGACCTTCGCCCCCTGTGCGGCCAGCTCTTTCGCCGTCGCCAGACCAATACCGCTTGTGCCGCCGGTTACCAGCGCAATCTTGCCTGTTAATGTGTTCATCTGCTTTTCCTTCCATTCTGTTGGGTGTGGAATGCACTCTACCCCTTGCCGGATTACGGAAAAATCAGCAAAAATGGAAATCACTTTTTCTCAGGGGAAATAATCTTCCCCGGCGGATCTCCCTTTATGGATCAACTTATGGCAATGCGCGCCTTTACGCGCGTGGTGGAAACCGAAAGCTTTACCCGGGCGGCGGACTCGCTGAACATGCCCATCGCCACCCTCAGCAAGCTGGTTAAAGCGCTGGAGGCGCACCTTGGCGTGCAGCTGTTGCAGCGCACCACCCGGCGCGTTACGGCCACGCCGGAGGGGCGGGAATATTATGAAAAGGCCCGACGGGTGCTGATTGATATAGAGGATATCGACAGCGGCTTTAGCGCGGCGAAACAGCAGCCGCAGGGGCATCTGCGCATCGACGTTGGCGGCTCGACGGCGCGGGATGTGCTGATCCCGGCGCTGCCCGATTTTATGCAGCGCTACCCCGCTATTCGTATCGATCTTGGAGTGGCGGACCGGCCGGTGGATCTGATTAGCGGCAACGTGGACTGCGTAATCCGCGGCGGCGCGCTTACGGACTCGACGTTAATTGCCCGCCATATCGGCAACGCGGAAATGGTTACCTGCGCCACGCCCGGCTATCTGAAGCAGCACGGCATTCCCGCCTATCCGCAGGAGCTGCGCAATGGTCATAAGCTGGTGAGCTATCTGTCGCCGATGACGGGCCGCCCTTTCCCGTTCCGTTTTAACGAGAAGGGAGAGACGCAGGAGCTGTCGCTCACGCACCATATCGGGGTTAATGAAAGCAACGCCCATCTTGCGGCGGCGGTGGCGGGTATGGGAATTATTCAGACCTTCCGCTATGCGGCCGGAAACCTGATTAATGAGGGGAAACTGATAGAAATACTGGCGGCCTGGCGCCCGCCCCACTATCCGTTTTACGTGGTGTATCCGCAAAACCGGCATGTGACGCATCGTCTGAGGGTGTTTATTGCGTGGCTGGCGGAGGTTTTTCCCGCCGCGGTGAAGGGATAGCCGGGCGCAGCGCCCGGCTTTGACATCAGTTCAGCTTATAGTCGAGGGTGATCTCGGCGTTCAGCACCTGCGATACCGGGCAGCCGGCTTTGGCTTTCTGGATCACGCCGTCAAACTGCTGCGGATCTATGCCGGGAACCGTGATTTTGCTCTCCAGCGCGATTTTGCTGATGGAGAAACCGCTGTCGGTTTTATCCAGGGAGACAACCGCTTTGGTGTCGATGGAATCAGCGGTATAGCCCGCCTCGCCCAGCATCAGCGACAGCGCCATCGAGAAACAGGCCGCGTGCGCGGCGCCAATCAGCTCTTCCGGGTTGGTGCCCGGCGCGCCCTCAAAGCGGGTATTGAAACCGTAAGGCTGCTCCTTCAGGGCGCCACTCTCGGTAGAAACCGTACCTTTGCCGCGCTTAATATCGCCAGACCAATGTGCCGAACCGTGCTTATGAATAGTCATTCTTGCTCTCCTTTTGGCATACAAAGAGATAAGTATAGAAGAGCGCTGCGGCTTTGCCGGAAAGACAGAGGAGTCTTAATCTTTGGTCGTAATATGACGTGCCGGAGCGGGCTGCTATATTTTCTTTTTTACGATTTTTTCTGCGAGGAGGAAAAAATGACTTCACCAGTAAGAGGTATTGACCACATCGGCATTACGGTTCCCGATATTGAACAGGCGACGCTATTTTTTGAGCAGGCATTTAATGCCCGTGTTTTATATTACTCGGTCGAACCCGGTGATAATAATATCGACCCCGAGGCACAGCAAAAAAACCTGCGTTTATTTCCGGGTACGGAAGTTCGCGCCATTCGAATGCTTGCCATGCCCCACGGGCCGGGCGTTGAACTCTTTGAGATGCACGGCCCGGAGCAGCAAAATCCCGCCCGTCCGAGCGACTTTGGCCTGCAACACTTCGCCGTCTATGTAGATGACTTTAAAGACTCTATAGCCCGTTTTACCGCCGCAGGTGGCGAGATGTTTACCGAGCCTAAACCACTCTCTTTTCCGGCAGAAAAAGGTGAAGGCAATGCTTTTTGCTATGGGAAAACCCCCTGGGGTAGCGTGGTTGAATTAATCTCCTGGCCCTCACCTATGCCCTATGAAAAAGAAACTCATCTCCGTCGCTGGAAGCCGTAATAAGAGCGAATATTATATTTTTATTTCCAGGACGAATCTGACACACAGCGCTAAAAATATTTGCCATTCTGAATGCGTATTATGTTTTTGCGAGCCGTACCATTAAACAGAAAACGACACGGAGGCATCATGTTTAATTATCATTCTGCAACAACTTCATCTGCACAGCCGGAACTGGTTAACGCCATCGCACAGGGTTTACGCGCTGAAATGGGCGCTGTCACCGAAGATGACATTTTAATGGAGCTGACCAAATGGGTCGAAGCCTCTGACAATGACATCCTCAGTGACATCTACCAGCAGACCATCAACTATGTGGTAAGCGGTCAGCACGCGTCGCTGTAAAAACCTGCTAAGCTGAATGTGCAACCTAAGGGGTACATTTCGTTTGCGTAAGCAAACTGGCCTTCAAAACTATCAACAGGATTGAGGAGTTAACATGAAATCGAACCGTCAGGCACGTCATATTCTGGGACTGAACTACAAACTCTCTAACCAGAGAAAAGTGGTGATCGAAGACAATCAGGAATCGGTTGTTAACCACGCCACCGGCAGAAAACGTCACGCCGATAAGTAATGTTTAGTCTGTAGCACATAACGCCATCGCAATTGCCGATGGCGTTTTTGCATCTGGATTGCGGCATTTGCCATTCACCTCCTTTATACTATCCCCCACCGCAGCCCTGAGGACAGGCCACCGATGCTGACAAACAACAGTGCCAGGGACGGATATTCAAAAATTAAGTGAGTGACATGGACAACAAACTGAAAAAACATCGTTCCCTTTATATCCCCTACGCCGGACCCGTCCTGCTGGAATTCCCGCTTCTGAACAAGGGCAGCGCTTTTAGCCTGGAAGAGCGCAGCAACTTCAACCTGCTCGGCCTGCTGCCGGAAGTGGTCGAAACTATCGAAGAGCAGGCAGAACGCGCC
>DKMV01000093.1:0-170 GCA_002469605.1 Leclercia sp. UBA7405 | reverse complement strand
AGGGCTTTAAAACCGAGATCGATAAACATATCTACCTGCGTAATATCCAGGATACCAATGAAACCCTCTTCTACCGCCTGGTGCAGAACCATCTTGAAGAGATGATGCCGGTCATTTACACCCCGACCGTCGGCGCAGCCTGTGAACGCTTCTCTGAGATCTACCGCCGC
>DKMV01000205.1 GCA_002469605.1 Leclercia sp. UBA7405 | reverse complement strand
GGCCTGCTTTAAAGCAGGCCGCTGCTTTTCACCCCTGTTTTCCTCAGACTGACGAGCAGCACTGTTAGCTATTTTCGTTTTGCTGCGTTTAATGCCCCCCGTCGGTTATTTTGATTGAATTCGCGCCAAATCGCGCGTAATACGAAAATAAAACGTGATTCCATGCGCTTTTTTGCTCATATTGTCATAAATATGTAACAATCTGTGCGTTAATTCACAGTAACATTTACCGCGATTTCTTAACATCGCCGCCTCACTGAAGCAGGGGGCAGCACGCGCCTCCCCGCGACGTTATTCACTGGCCACGGAGGCTGTCATGCTGAGTATCTTTAAACCTGCGCCGCACAGGGCGCGTCTTCCTGAAACGGAGATCGATCCGCTTTATCGCCGCCTGCGCTGGCAGATTTTCTTGGGCATTTTCTTTGGTTACGCCGCCTATTATCTGGTGAGAAAAAACTTCGCCCTAGCGATGCCCTATCTGGTGGAGCAGGGGTTTTCGCGCGGTGATTTAGGTTTCGCCTTATCGGGCATCTCCATTGCCTACGGCTTCTCTAAATTCATTATGGGTTCCGTCTCCGATCGCTCTAACCCGCGCGTTTTCCTCCCGGCAGGCTTAATCCTCGCGGCGCTGGTAATGCTGTTTATGGGCTTTGTCCCCTGGGCGACCTCCAGCATTGCGGTGATGTTTGTGCTGCTGTTCCTCTGCGGCTGGTTCCAGGGGATGGGGTGGCCGCCCTGCGGGCGTACCATGGTGCACTGGTGGTCGCAGAAGGAGCGCGGCGGCATTGTATCGGTCTGGAACTGCGCCCATAACGTCGGCGGCGGTATTCCGCCTCTGCTGTTCCTGCTGGGGATGGCCTGGTTCAACGACTGGAAAGCGGCGCTCTATATGCCGGCCTTTGGCGCTATCCTGGTAGCGATTATCGCCTTTGCCCTGATGCGCGATACGCCCCAGTCATGCGGTCTGCCGCCGATCGAAGAGTACAAAAATGACTATCCGGACGACTATAGCGAGCAGCACGAAGAGGAGCTGACCGCGAAGCAGATCTTCATGAAGTACGTGCTGCCCAACAGGCTGCTGTGGTACATCGCCGTAGCCAACGTGTTTGTCTATCTGCTGCGCTACGGCATCCTCGACTGGTCGCCAACCTACCTGAAAGAGGTGAAGCATTTCGCACTGGATAAATCCTCCTGGGCCTACTTCCTGTATGAGTATGCCGGTATTCCGGGCACGCTGATCTGCGGCTGGATGTCGGATAAGGTCTTTAAAGGGAACCGCGGCGCGACGGGGGTCTTCTTTATGACCCTGGTGACCATCGCCACCGTGGTTTACTGGCTCAACCCGCCGGGCAAACCGTCGGTGGATATGGCCTGTATGATCGTAATCGGCTTCCTGATCTATGGCCCGGTGATGCTGATCGGTCTGCACGCCCTGGAGCTGGCGCCGAAAAAAGCGGCAGGTACGGCGGCAGGCTTCACCGGCCTGTTCGGCTATCTCGGCGGTTCGGTGGCGGCGAGCGCTATTGTTGGCTATACCGTTGACTTCTTCGGCTGGGACGGCGGCTTTATGGTGATGATTGGCGGTAGCGTGCTGGCGGTACTGCTGCTGATTGTGGTGATGATCGGTGAAAAACGTCATCACGCGGAGGTCCAGGCGCGCCGTCAGTAAGGCGTAATCAACTTGCCAGACCAGGCCCGCCTTCGGCGGGCCTGTTCCGTTAAAAGCCACTTCACCTGCCAGCCTCCCGTTACGGACACAAATTGCCTAAGAGTTTTCTCTCAGAACGGACTATATTTCCTCTGAAAATAATATGCATAGCAATAATAAAGGTAGGGATAATATGGTTTTGGCAGCTAACAACGATGAATTTAGCTACTGGTGGGCAACCGAAGGCGACTGGGTTGAAGAGCCTAACACCCGCCGTAACGGCATGAGCGGCGTTCAGTGCGTACAGCGCGACGGCAAAACACTGTACGTGAAGCGTATGACGCATCATCTTTTCCATTCTCTGCGCTATCCCTTTGGCCGCCCGACGATCGTGCGCGAAATCCAGGTCATCCACGAACTGGAGCGGGCAGGGGTGATCGTCCCTAAAATCGTCTATGGCGAAGCGAAGAAGATCGACGGCGAGTGGCGCGCGCTGCTGGTGACAGAAGATATGGCGGGGTTTATCAGCATTGCGGAGTGGTACCAACGCCATGCCGTAACGCCATTCCCGGATGAGGTTCGCGATGCCATGCTAAAAGCGGTGGCGCTGGCCTTTAAGAAGATGCACAGCGTGAACCGCCAGCACGGCTGCTGTTATGTGCGCCATATCTATGTCAAAACCGAAGGCACGGCGGAGGCAGGATTTCTCGATCTGGAGAAAAGCCGCCGTCGTCTGCGGCGCCATAAGGCCGCGAGTCACGATTTCCGGCAGCTTGAGAAGTATCTTGATCCGATCCCGAAGGCGGACTGGGAGCGGGTGAAGGCGTATTACTACGCGATGTAAGTCGCCCTACATCTCGATTTCAATATCTCCTTTTGCCCTGCAGCAGCAGGGCAAAATTTCCCCTTCGTTGATAAACGCCAGCGGCTCGGCGATCCAGTCCACCTGACCGGCAACCAGACGGCAGCGGCAGGAGCCGCAGTAACCTTCACGACACTGGTATTCAACGTCCACCTTATGCGACTCAAGCGCAATCAGCAGCGAGGGGTGCTCATCCCGGCACATTACCTCTGTGCCGGAGAGGCGAAGCGTCACGCGGCTCATCAGAGCTGGAAGTCGCTCAGGTCGTCGGTGTTGACCTCGGAGTCAATCTGACCGACCAGGTAGGAGCTCACTTCCACCTCCTGCGGCGCAACCTGTACGTTATCGGATACCAGCCAGGTATTGATCCACGGAATCGGGTTGGAGCGGGTCTGGAACGGCAGATCCAGGCCTACCGCCTGCATGCGGATGTTGGTGATGTACTCCACGTACTGGCAAAGAATATCTTTGTTCAGGCCGATCATTGAGCCGCCCTGGAACAGGTATTCCGCCCACTCCTTCTCCTGAATGGCCGCCTGCACAAACAGGTCATAGCTCTCCTGCTTGCACTCTTCGGCAATTTCGGCCATCTCCGGGTCGTCCACGCCGCTGCGCAGCAGGTTCAGCATATGCTGGGTGCCGGTCAGGTGCAGAGCCTCATCGCGGGCGATCAGGCGGATGATTTTGGCGTTGCCTTCCATCAGCTCGCGCTCGGCGAAGGCAAAGGAGCAGGCAAAGCTCACGTAGAAGCGGATAGCCTCCAGCGCGTTGACGCTCATCAGGCACAGGTAGAGCTTTTTCTTCAGCTCGCGCAGGTTCACGGTGACGGTTTTACCGTTCACGGTGTGGGTGCCTTCGCCCAGCAGATGCCAGTAGCTGGTCATCTCAATCAGGTCGTCATAAAAATGCGAGATGCCTTCCGCACGCTTCAGGATCTGCTCGTTGGTGACGATATCGTCGAATACCACCGCCGGATCGTTAACGATGTTGCGGATGATATGGGTGTAAGAGCGGGAGTGGATGGTCTCTGAGAAGGCCCAGGTTTCGACCCAGGTTTCCAGCTCCGGAATAGAGATCAACGGCAGCAACGCTACGTTCGGGCTACGCCCCTGGATGGAATCCAGCAGCGTCTGGTACTTCAGGTTGCTGAGGAAGATGTGCTTT
>DKMV01000089.1:432-8452 GCA_002469605.1 Leclercia sp. UBA7405 | reverse complement strand
AAGGAGATCACTTCCGGGATCAGCGCCAGGGCGGTAATCACCCCGGCCAGGATTTCACGTACAAACAGGCGCGGCGAACGCAGGATATGCGCCACGCGGGCCTCGTCAGGCAGCAGAGAAGTTTGAGGTTGAGACATAGAGCTTCGCAGGTTGGGGCGGGCTTCCGTGCGCGCGATCACAAAGTGCAGCATAGTAGCCAGAAAAAAGGTCCATTGCCAGCCGGATGCGCCATTTCCATACAAACAATCCACCATTAAATTTCACAATTACAATAATTTCGTAACCTTTAAACAATATTTAAATGTTGCTACCGTTGCCCCGCAGCTTATTTCACCTGCAATTTCCACGCATATAACTAAGGCATAAATGATGAAAAAAATGACTGCCGTGCTCATTTCGCTGGCCGTGGGGCTTAATGCCGTCACAATGGCGGCGAAAGCAGACGCACCAAAAGAGCAGGAGACAGACGTTCTTTTAATTGGTGGCGGGATCATGAGCGCCACGCTTGGGACCTATCTGCAAGAGTTGCAGCCCGACTGGTCAATGACCATGGTGGAGCGCCTCGATGGCGTGGCACAGGAGAGCTCAAACGGCTGGAACAACGCCGGTACCGGCCACTCGGCATTAATGGAGCTGAACTACACGCCGCAGAAAAAGGACGGCTCCATCAGTATCGAGAAAGCCGTTGAGATCAACGAAGCTTTCCAGATTTCCCGCCAGTTCTGGTCTCACCAGGTCAACAGCGGCGTGCTGCACGATCCGCACAGCTTTATTAATACCGTACCGCACATGAGCTTTGTCTGGGGTGACGATAACGTCAACTTCCTGCGCGGCCGCTATGCGGCACTGCAGCAAAGTACCCTGTTCCGCGGCATGAAGTACTCTGAAGATCACGCCCAGATCAAAGAGTGGGCACCGCTGGTAATGGAAGGGCGCGACCCGAATCAGAAAATCGCTGCCACCCGTACCGAGATCGGCACCGACGTGAACTACGGTGAGATCACCCGCCAGCTGGTGGGCTCGTTGCAGAAAAAAGAGAACTTCAAACTGTCGGTCAACACCGAAGTGCGCGGCTTTAAGCGTAATGCCGACAACTCCTGGAACGTGACCGTTGCCGACCTCAAGCACAACGAAGAAGAGCACGTCATCAAAGCGAAGTTCGTCTTTATCGGGGCGGGCGGCGCGGCGCTGAAGCTGCTGCAGGAGACCGGTATTCCGGAAGCGGACAACTATGCGGGCTTCCCGGTGGGCGGCCAGTTCCTGGTCTCAGAAAACCCGGAAGTGGTGAATCGTCACCTGGCGAAGGTCTATGGTCAGGCCTCCGTGGGCGCGCCGCCGATGTCGGTTCCGCATATCGATACCCGCATGCTGGACGGTAAGCGCGTGGTGCTGTTCGGGCCGTTCGCCACCTTCTCCACCAAGTTCCTGAAAAACGGTTCTCTGTGGGATCTGCTGAGCGCCACCACCACCTCTAACGTGATGCCGATGATGGACGTGGGCCTGGATAACTTCGATCTGGTGAAATACCTGATTAGTCAGGTGATGCTCTCCGACGACGACCGTTTTGACGCGCTGAAAGAGTACTATCCGCAGGCGAAGAAAGAGGACTGGCGCCTGTGGCAGGCCGGTCAGCGCGTGCAGATCATCAAGCGTGATGAGAAAGAGGGCGGCGTGCTGCGTCTGGGCACGGAAGTGGTCAGCGACAAAGAGGGCACCGTTGCCGCGCTGCTGGGCGCCTCGCCGGGCGCTTCTACCGCGGCGCCAATCATGCTGCATCTGATGGAAAAAGTGTTTAAAGACAAAGTTGCCACCCCGGAGTGGCAGGCGAAGCTGAAGACAATTATTCCTTCTTACGGTACTAAGCTGAACGGCAACGTAGAGGCCACCGAGCAGGAGCTGGAGTACACCAGCCGTACGCTGCAGCTGAAATATGAAAAGCCGCAGCCTGCAGAGCCTGCACCGGCGGCCGAGCCGCAGTCGGGATCTGAACGGGTTAACAAGCCCGTCGGGGATATCGCACTCTGATAAACAATAAGGCCGGGTCTCCCGGCCTTATTTGTAAAGCACTCTGCAACGGAAAAGTGGTCAGACAATCTCTCGGTGAAACAACGCCATTCTGTTACCTATGTGGCCTTTCATATCAGGAGATTACAATGAAAAGGACCACACTCTACGCCGCCATCGCGTCGGCACTTTTACTGCCTTCCCTTTATGCCCACGCCGGCCCCCAGGCGCACGTTGTCTGCGCCACCAGCCATACGCTCGGGGATGATGCCATCATGATGTACGGCATGCCGAACCAGGCGATGCTGCATGATTTCTTCGGCAACACCCATACCGATGCCTGGTCAGACTATCAGCGCCTGCGCCAGCAGCCGGAAACCACCTGCGATAACAAAGCCGACAGCTCCGCCTACTGGGCCCCGTCGCTGCGCCTGCCGGACGGCACCGTGGTACAGCCTGCCTATCAGAAAACCTATTATCAGGCCTCTAACGTCGATCAATATCCGCTGCACCCCTTCCCGGCGGGGCTGGCGCTGCTGGCGGGCGACCATCACGGCACGACGCCAAACGGCAGGATCACCTTCTTATGCGCCAACGGTAAAGGCTACAGCAATAAAATCGGTGAGGTATGCGGGCTGCGAAAAGCGAAAGATGCGGTGCAGTTTAATATCGGTATTCAGTTCCCGAACTGCTGGGATGGCATCCACCTCAAGCCGATGCACGGCATGATAAATGCCACCTACGATGTGAAGGGCCAGTGCCCGTCCGGCTTCCCGGTCAAGATCCCGACGGTAAATATGAACGTCGCCTATGTGCTTCCCGGCATTACCTCGCTGGATACCGCCAAAGCCCAGCTTTCCCTCGACCCCACCATGAACGGCGATACGCGTGAAGAGCGCTGGGGCAGCCTCTATACCGCCCACGCCGACTTTATCAACGGCTGGACGGAAGACGCCGCGCGCTTCATGACCGACATGTGTATGAACAAGGGGATGGACTGCGGCACCAACGTGCCCTATGGCTATTCACAGGCGCTGGCAAACGTCTGGGTAAGCAGTGAAACCCCGACCACCCCAACCCCGGCGGCGCAGACGCTGCTGGTGCAGGATAACTGGAAAAACGGCGGCCGCACCCGCAACGCTGAGACCATGAGCCTGGTTAAATTCAAAATCCCTCCGCTGCCCCAGGGTCAGGACCCGGCGCTGTTTAAATACCGGGTGCGCATTTACGGCGGCAAGGTGGAGGCCAACGGCGCCGACCAGATCTTCTTCTATCCGACCAGCAATGAGTGGGATCCGGCTACGGTAACCTGGAAAAACCGTCCGGCCTGCAATTACGGTTCGGATGCGCTGCTCTATCTTAATAATGCCCGGGAATACCGCATGGTCGATGTCGACAAAGCGGTGCGTAAAGCGCTGGCGGCAGGGAAAACGGAGATCTCCTGGTATATCGGCGGCGATCGCCAGGGTAACCACTATCAGTTCAGCCCGGCCGCATCGAAAGAGGGGCTGGTATTAATGCTTACCGGCTATAAAAAGACGCCGGAGATCTGATGTAAAAAGGGTTCCCTCAGGGAACCCTTTTTTAAGCTTAACGCACCTCGGCGTCTTCCACTTTCTCTTCCGCCTGCCAGAGGCGATATTTCACCTCAACATTATCCGGCGTATAGACGACAATCGGCAGCTTGCTGTTATAGCGCAGCATGCTCTGCTCGCCGAGCCCCGCTGTGACAAACTTCGTGGTTTTTTTGCCGTCCGGGCAGGCCATCATGGTCGATACCGGTGAGGAGACCTTGTCGAAGAGGTAGTAGTCGTAACCCCAGCCCTCAACCGTTTTTTGGCTAAGCTCGCCGCCCAGGCGATGCAGGTTGCAATCCACCTCGAGCTGCTGGCCGATAAGCAGCTCTACTTTATAGCGGGATTCATCCTGCTGGGCCGGAAGCTGGATCACCTGGCGCTTCATGCCTTTCTCTGCCTGAGGGAAAGGGGCAAGGATATCGTTGCTGGCAAAGGCGCTGGTGCAGGCGGTGGCGGCCAGCAGGGCCATAACAATCTTCGGTGTTTTTTTCACAATCATTCCTTTTGGTCAAAGATCGCTGCTAGCGTAACATAATTACCATGAATGACTGGTGCGATTTACTTAAATTTTACGTTTAACTGGTTTTATGAACTGTATATTTGCTTGTTAGCCAGCGTTATGTGCTGATGTGGCAAGGTTCCGCCGATCGTGGTAGGGTTAACGGCAATTCTTGTTATTCATCTGTAAAGGAAAAGAGATGGTATGCGCAAAGCTTAACACCCCGTCGGGCAGGAAATTTCTTCTGGCGCTGCTGGTGGTCTTTTTAATTGCCGTGGCGTGCGTTGGCCGCGCAACTATCGTTGGCGTTATCGATCAGTACAACATCCCGCTCTCCCACTGGACCACCAGCATGTTTGTGCTGCAGTCGGCGATGATCCTCGTTTACAGCACGGTCTTTACCGTTCTGCTGGCGATACCGCTAGGCATCTTTTTCCTCGGCGGCAGTAATAAGCCTGAGTAACGCTATGCTTTATATAAGGCCAGCCTCCGGGCTGGCTTTTTTGTGCGCTATTGGCAGCGGATGACCGCGGCCGGTTAAAAACACAGGAGTGGGAAAATGGTGTCTCGCTTTACTACGCTAAGCCGCATCCCGAAGGGGGTGTGGGTGGTCGGCGGTGTCAGCATGCTGATGGATATCTCCTCGGAAATCATCCATAGCCTGCTGCCGCTCTTTATGGTGACCACGCTTGGCGCAAGCGTCATATTTATCGGCCTGATTGAAGGCCTTGCCGAAGCCACGGCGTTGTTTATTAAAGTCTTCTCCGGCGTGATTAGCGACTATCTTGGCAAGCGCAAAGGGCTGGCCCTGCTGGGCTACGGGCTGGGTGCGGCGAGTAAACCGCTTTTTGCTATCGCCTCCTCGTCGGGGATGATACTTGGCGCGCGCCTGATCGACCGGGTAGGGAAGGGGATCCGCGGCGCGCCGCGTGATGCGCTGG
This sequence comes from Leclercia sp. UBA7405, assembly GCA_002469605.1. Classification (GTDB taxonomy): domain Bacteria; phylum Pseudomonadota; class Gammaproteobacteria; order Enterobacterales; family Enterobacteriaceae; genus Enterobacter. The sequence goes on along the minus strand of DKMV01000089.1, from coordinate 3,431 downwards.
TGGCGGACGTCACCCCGCCTGAGCTAAGAGGCGCAGCCTTTGGCCTGCGCCAGTCGATGGATACCATAGGCGCGTTTCTCGGGCCGCTGCTGGCGGTGGGGATGATGCTGCTGTGGAACGATGATTTCCGCACTATTTTCTGGGTCGCGGTTATTCCGGGCATTCTCGCCGTGGCGCTGCTCTTTTTTGGCCTGCATGAGCCCGCCACGCCGGTCACCCACAGGCGTACTAATCCTATCACCAAAGCGAACCTGAAACGGCTGGGCGCCAGCTGCTGGTGGGTGATTGGCCTCGGGGCGGTCTTTACCCTGGCGCGCTTTAGCGAGGCATTTCTGGTGTTGCGCGCCCAGCAGAGCGGTATTCCGCTGGCGCTGATCCCGCTGGTGATGGTAGCCATGAATCTGCTGTACGCCTTCTCAGCCTATCCCTTCGGCAAACTCTCTGACCGAATGAGCCACACCCGCCTGCTCCAGTGGGGCTTAGGCGTGCTTATAGCCGCCGATATTGTACTGGCGCTGACCACCCACTGGGCGGGCATTATGCTCGGCGTGGCCCTGTGGGGGATCCATATGGGCATGACCCAGGGACTGCTCTCGGCGATGATTGCCCGCACGGCGCCTGCCGATCTGCGCGGCACGGCCTTTGGGCTGTTTAGCATGGTAAGCGGAGTGGCGCTGCTGCTCGCCAGCCTCGGGGCCGGGATTATCTGGGAGACCTGGGGAGCGGAATACACTTTCTACGCCGGGGCGCTGATTTCGCTGGTGACGCTGGTTTACCTGCTACGCCGACCCGCTGAACTAGAGTGATAATTCCACCATAAAATGCAAAAAGGTCAGAGATTGCTCTCTGACCTTTTTTTTTGGGATTTTTGGTCGGCACGAGAGGATTTGAACCTCCGACCCCTGACACCCCATGACAGTGCGCTACCAGGCTGCGCTACGTGCCGACACTGGAAGCTAATACTACCCACTTTCCCGTTTAATGCAAGAGCCAGACCCGCTAACTGATTTAATATTAATCAGTTAGCGATAAAGCGTTTCTCATCCGTTAACACCTGCAGCAGCAGGCTCAGCTGCGGTTTCTGATCGCTTAGTCTTTCGCCCTGTAAGTTATAGGTTTTGTAGCTGCCATTGCTGTTAAGCACCAGCGACAGTTCGGGCGTCGTCACTGCCAGGGTATTGCCGCCGGCGGCGGTGACCCAGTTGTGGCGGCGGGTGGGGCTGAACAGATCCTGGCCCTGGGAATACTCGTTAGCCGGCGTATTCACATGCAGCAGACGCTGCATCAGGGTGGTCATCACATCTTTATGATCGGTAAGCATATTGATGCGCTGGGACGGGGTTCCCGGCCAGTGGATCACCAGCGGAACGTGCAGGCGCGGGCGCGACCACTCAATACCCTCACGATCCTTGCCCAGGGCGACGCCATGCCCGCCGGTAATCACCACCACGGTGTTCTCCAGCTTGCCGGACTGGCGCAACGCCTCAAGGACGCGGGCAATCTGCACGTCCACATCCCGTGCGGCGCGGGCATAGCGCTGGGTAAAGCCTTTTTCATTGCTCTCATCAACGGCGGTACCGTTGAGGGCCACCCAGGAGAACCAGCGGTTATCTTCCTGGGCATAACGGTTCAGCCAGTTGATCCACTGTCCGGCGGTCTGCTCATCCGTCTGGCTGCGCGCGGGCGGCAGCGAGAAGTCAGACAGCAGGGCCTGGCGGTAGAGGGCGCTGTTGAAGCCATCGGAGGAGAAGAGGCCCAGCTGATAACCCTGCTGGTTAAGGGCGGTGACCAGCGCGGCCGGAATGCGCGCCGACAGCACGCCATCCATATAGCCTGGCGAAATACCGTAGAAGAGGCCGAAGATACCGGCGTCCGTGGTATTACCGGAGCTCATATGCTGGGTAAAGCTGATGTTGTTATCCGCAAAGGCGGCCAGGGCCGGCATCTGTTTCTCATAGCGGGAGTAGTTCAGGCCATCGACGGTAATCAACAGGACGTTCTGGCCCTGTCCCATATCGCGATAGCGCAGGTTGCTGAGCGGATACTGCACTGAAACTGCTTCCGGATTACCCTGCTCCACAAGGCGGCGCTGATACTCCTGCGCATCCAGCAGGCCATGTTTTTCCAGAAAGCGTCGTGCGGTCATCGGGTAGGAGAGCGGCAGGTTGGCGCGCTGCATCGTTACCGGACGATAAAAATTGGCGTCAGCCCAGATATACATCACGTGTGAGCTGATAAAGGCCACAAAGAAGAGGGCGGCAACGGGTTTAGCGTAGTGACGACGGCGCGTCAGGCTCCGCAGTTTTTGCCAGCTCCAGGTGGCAAACAGCATTTCAATCAGCAGGATCACCGGCACGCTGATAAACATCAGCTGCCAGTCGCGTGCGGTTTCGTTCTGGTCGGGGTTAATCACCAGTTCCCAGACGATAGGGTTGAGATGGAGGTGGAAGCGGGTAAAGACTTCGCTGTCGATCAACAGCAGCGTCATGCCCACGGTGGCCAGAATCGCGGAGATAAACCGCATCAGCCGCTGGGACATGACGACAAACGTCAGGGGAAACAGGATCAGCAGATAGGTGGCGAACACCAGAAAGCTAAAATGACCAATGATGCTGATCCAGGAGTAGATCCGCCCGGCCAGGGTTGTCGGCCAGTCGGCAACAAAAAGATAGCGGCTGCCAAGCACCATTGCCAACAGAATGTTGAACAGGGCAAACCAGTGCCCCCAGCTTACCATCTGGGACACTTTTTCGCGGTAGCGCTGACGATTCGTCACCATATGCTGTTGTCTGTTTCTCTTAGTGTGCCGGGTCGTCGTTAACCGAAGACTGCAACGCCTGAGCGAATGATTTCGCGATGGCCTGACGTTGAGCCGGAGCAACGCTGGTATTAATAAGGTTGGTAACCATATTTCCCAATACCATCAGGGAAAGGTCGGTCGGTGTTTTATGTTTTTCCAGTACGTTCAGCAGCTCACTCAGGAGTTGTTCAACGTGTTC
>DKMV01000089.1:0-191 GCA_002469605.1 Leclercia sp. UBA7405 | reverse complement strand
CAGGAGTTGTTCAACGTGTTCGTCACTGTAGCGGGAATGTTGTGGCATAAATCAAAATCATTTCGTGAGTGAAAGGGCAACATAGTACCGTAGAGACAGCATTTTTTCCCCTTTTTTATCTTCTATTGCTCTTCTATTGCACACATGCACTGGGGATGGTTGAATACCGCCCGGTCTAACAGGAGAGTTTA
>DKMV01000319.1 GCA_002469605.1 Leclercia sp. UBA7405 | reverse complement strand
GCGCGCCTCGGTGGCGGCATCGAAGCCCAGGAAGGTCACCCGGCGCTCGTCAATAGATTGGGCATCTTTCAGGTTGGTCCAGGAAACATGCAGCGCGTGGTACATCTCCATAATGTCGATGACGATGCGGCAGGTCTCCTCCTTCAGTTCGCCAAATTCACGATCCAGTTCGCGCATTTGCAGGCCAAAACCGCGCTCGACAATGGTTTGCAGGCGGCTATAACGCTCGGCGTTATCGGGATCAAGCATAGTCATCATCTTATACTGATTGGACAAAATCAGACGTTGAGCATGGGTCATTTCCATCTTTCGACTCCTGTTGCGCTTAGCGACGTAAAAAAAAGACACGGTAACAGGGGGTTACTGTGCCTTCTTTTATTGAGCGTTTCGATGATCAATCACAAGTCATCAAGGAATGTTTTATCAAGTTGCTTAAATGCCTTCTTGAGGGTGTCGGCCAGCGCCTGATAATCCGGCTTACCTTCCACCGGGGCAAGCGCCTGTCCCGCCTCCTGCAATTTGCCACGTATTTCATAAAACCAGTTCAGCATTGTGGGTGGCAGCGGCGTTACCGAGCGCTTACCTAACCACCACAATCCCTGCATCGGCAGGCTGAGGGCAAACAACGCGGTGGCGACGGCCGGGCCAAGCTGGCCGCCGAGGGCTATCTGCCAGCAGAGGGTAAAGACCGCAAGCGGCGGCATCAGGCGAATGGCGTGACGCGTAGCGCGAATCACGCGGTTTTCAATAAAAACGGGCGCAAGGCGCTTTTCCATGGGCCACGTCTTCGAATAGTGTTGTCCCCGGCGAAACAGGCTAAAAAAGCTCACGGAACGGTTCTCGGGTGTCGACATGGCTTACCTCAACTTCACATATAAAAATTAAAAAAATCGTGCAAATCCACAACTGGTCATGACATGGTTCAAAAACTTTTGTCTTAGCGACCCAGTATCAGGTATCCTGTGCCGGCCTGAAAGGGCCGTGGACGAAAAACGTGAATTCGTCAAATTTCGATACATTATGCCATTGCCGGAAAAATGCGCAAAATGGCATAAAATCATATGTATTCTTTTCGTCATGCCAAAATGTACTGTCGGCATGATGTTAATCATAAACGTTCAGGATCTCTTCGGCTACGCTATGAGACTCACTGACGTTTTTTTAGCCACGTATCAATAATAGGTACTTCCATGTCGAGTAAGTTAGTACTGGTTCTGAACTGCGGTAGCTCCTCACTGAAATTCGCCATCATCGATGCCGTAAATGGTGAAGAATACCTCTCTGGTTTGGCCGAATGTTTCCATCTCCCTGAAGCACGTATCAAGTGGAAAATGGACGGCAGCAAACAAGAAGCGGCTTTAGGTGCAGGCGCCGCTCACAGTGAAGCGCTGAACTTTATCGTTAACACTATTCTGGCACAAAAACCAGAACTGTCCGCTCAGCTGACGGCGATTGGTCACCGTATCGTCCATGGCGGCGAAAAATACACCAGCTCCGTATTAATCGACGATTCTGTTATCCAGGGCATCAAAGACTCTGCCTCTTTTGCGCCGCTGCACAACCCGGCTCACCTGATCGGTATCGCTGAAGCACTAAAATCTTTCCCGCATCTGAAAGAGAAAAACGTGGCCGTGTTTGACACCGCGTTCCATCAGACCATGCCGGAAGAGTCTTACCTCTATGCCCTGCCGTACAGCCTGTATAAAGAGCACGGCGTACGTCGTTACGGCGCGCACGGCACCAGCCACTTCTATGTGACTCAGGAAGCCGCAAAAATCCTGAACAAGCCGGTTGAAGAAGTGAACATCATCACCTGCCATCTGGGCAACGGTGGTTCTGTTTCCGCTATCCGCAACGGTAAATGTGTTGATACCTCCATGGGTCTGACCCCGCTGGAAGGCCTGGTGATGGGTACGCGTTCCGGTGACATCGACCCGGCGATCATCTTCCATCTGCACGACACCCTGGGCATGAGCGTTGATCAGATCAACAAAATGCTGACCAAAGAGTCTGGCCTGCTGGGTCTGACCGAAGTCACCAGCGACTGCCGCTATGTTGAAGACAACTACACCACTAAAGAAGACGCTAAACGTGCAATGGACGTTTACTGCCACCGTCTGGCGAAATACATCGGCTCTTACACTGCGCTGATGGATGGTCGTCTGGACGCGGTTATCTTCACTGGCGGTATCGGTGAGAACGCGGCCATGGTTCGTGAACTCTCCCTGGGTAAACTGGGCGTGCTGGGCTTCGAAGTCGATCACGAACGCAACCTGGCTGCCCGCTTCGGCAAGTCTGGCTTCATCAATAAAGAAGGCACTCGTCCTGCTATCGTTATTCCAACTAACGAAGAGCTGGTCATCGCGCAAGACGCGAGCCGTCTGACTGCCTGATACCACACCGCCAGCAATGCTGGCGGTGCTGTTTTGTAACCCGCCCCACGTCGGCGGTTGCCAAAAGAGGATAAACCATGTCCCGTACTATTATGCTGATCCCTACCGGAACCAGCGTCGGCCTGACCAGCGTCAGCCTCGGCGTTATCCGCGCTATGGAACGCAAAGGCGTTCGTCTGAGCGTCTTCAAACCTATCGCCCAGCCGCGCGCCGGCGGCGATGCGCCAGACCAGACCACCAGCATTGTTCGTAAGAACTCCAATCTGCCAGCGGCTGAACCGCTGAAGATGGCCCACGTTGAATCTCTGCTCTCCAGCAACCAGAAAGATGTGCTGATGGAAGAGATCATCGCCAACTACCACGCTAACGCGCAGGACGCGGAAGTGGTACTGGTAGAAGGCCTGGTGCCGACCCGCAAACACCAGTTTGCCCAGTCTCTGAACTTCGAAATCGCCAAAACGCTGAACGCGGAAATCGTGTTCGTGATGTCCCAGGGTACCGATACCCCGGAACAGCTGAAAGAGCGTATTGAGCTGACCCGCAGCAGCTTCGGCGGCGCGAAAAACAACAACATCACCGGCGTTATCGTTAACAAACTGAACGCCCCGGTTGATGAGCAGGGCCGTACTCGTCCTGACCTGTCCGAAATTTTCGACGACTCTTCCAAAGCGAAAGTGGTGAAAATCGACCCGGCCAAACTGCAGGAAAGCAGCCCGCTGCCGGTTCTGGGCGCGGTGCCGTGGAGCTTCGACCTGATCGCCACCCGTGCAATCGACATGGCGCGTCACCTGAATGCGACCATCGTTAACGAAGGCGATATCAACACCCGCCGCGTGAAGTCCGTTACCTTCTGTGCCCGCAGCATTCCGCACATGCTGGAACACTTCCGTGCAGGTTCCCTGCTGGTGACCTCCGCAGACCGTCCGGACGTGCTGGTTGCCGCCTGTCTGGCCGCAATGAACGGCGTAGAGATCGGCGCCATCCTGCTGACCGGTGCCTACGAGATGGACCCGCGCGTCAGCAAGCTGTGCGAACGTGCTTTCGCCACCGGCCTGCCGGTATTTATGGTGAACACCAACACCTGGCAGACCTCCCTGAGCCTGCAGAGCTTCAACCTGGAAGTGCCGGTTGATGACCACGAGCGTATCGAGAAAGTACAGGAATACGTGGCGGGCTACATCAATGCAGACTGGATCGAATCCCTGACCGCGACCTCCGAGCGCAGCCGTCGTCTCTCTCCGCCAGCCTTCCGTTACCAGCTCACCGAGCTGGCGCGCAAAGCGGGCAAACGCGTTGTGCTGCCGGAAGGCGACGAGCCGCGTACCGTTAAAGCGGCCGCTATCTGTGCGGAACGTGGTATCGCGACCTGCGTACTGTTAGGTAATCCGGATGAGATCACCCGCGTAGCCGCCTCTCAGGGCGTTGAGCTGGGCGCTGGCATCGAAATCGTGGATCCAGAAGTGGTTCGCGAAAGCTATGTTGCACGTCTGGTTGAGCTGCGTAAGAACAAAGGCATGACCGAAGCCGTCGCCCGCGAACAGCTGGAAGACAACGTGGTTCTCGGCACCCTGATGCTGGAGCAGGACGAAGTTGACGGTCTGGTATCCGGCGCGGTTCACACCACTGCCAACACCATCCGTCCGCCGCTGCAGCTGATCAAAACCGCACCGGGCAGCTCGCTGGTCTCCTCCGTGTTCTTCATGCTGCTGCCGGAGCAGGTTTACGTTTACGGCGACTGCGCGATCAACCCGGATCCAACCGCAGAGCAGCTGGCTGAGATCGCTATCCAGTCCGCAGACTCCGCGATAGCCTTCGGCATTGAGCCGCGCGTGGCGATGCTCTCCTACTCCACCGGCACCTCTGGCGCTGGCAGCGATGTAGAGAAAGTGCGTGAAGCGACCCGTATTGCGCAGGAAAAACGTCCTGACCTGATGATCGACGGCCCGCTGCAGTACGACGCTGCGGTCATGGCTGACGTTGCGAAATCCAAAGCGCCGAACTCGCCGGTTGCCGGTCGTGCTACC
>DKMV01000320.1:6598-6987 GCA_002469605.1 Leclercia sp. UBA7405 | reverse complement strand
TATAATGCACAACCCCTGACTATTCTGAAAAAGTGAAGTTAGATTTTCTTAATATAAAATATAAAATAATAAATAGGTTAACTTTATTGATTTTAGAAATTGATTATTTTTTCAGAATCGTATTTAAGGATCTCCTGAATCGCTAAACCTTGATCTTACCCGGCGCCAGAGGCGCCGCCTTGTGTGATAAAAGTAAGTCTGGCAGGTTTCTCTTACTTCTTTTTTGCAGGGCTATCATGCAGGCAGAACGGTCAACGCAACGCGCCGCCACGCGACTCTGTATCCAGTGCGGCCTTTTTCTTTTGCAACATGGCGCGGAAAGCGCGCTGGTTGAAGAGCTCTCCACCCGACTGGGGCTGGCGCTGGGCATGGACAGCGTTGAAAGCGCC
>DKMV01000320.1:0-6401 GCA_002469605.1 Leclercia sp. UBA7405 | reverse complement strand
GACAGCGTTGAAAGCGCCATCTCCTCAAATGCTATTGTGCTAACCACGATTAAAGATGGCCAGTGCCTCACCTCTACCCGCAAAAATCACGATCGCGGCATCAATATGCACGTGGTGACCGAGGTACAGCACATCGTCATCATGGCGGAGCATAAGCTGCTGGATGGCCGGGATATCGAAAAGCGTTTTAGCCAGATTAAACCGTTACGCTATCCGCGCTGGCTGGTGGTTTTAATGGTGGGGCTCTCCTGCGCCTGTTTTTGCAAACTGAATAACGGCGGCTGGGATGGCGCCCTGGTCACCTTTTTCGCCAGCGCCCTCGCCATGTATGTGCGCCAGGTGCTGACGCACCGCCAGCTGCATCCGCAAATCAATTTCTGTATTACCGCCTTTGTCGCCACCACCGTCTCGGGCCTGATGCTGCGCCTGCCCGGCTTTAGCGATACCCCCACCATTGCCATGGCCGCCAGCGTGCTGCTGCTGGTGCCCGGCTTCCCGCTCATCAATGCGGTAGCCGATATGTTTAAAGGACACATTAATACCGGCCTTGCCCGCTGGGCGATCGCCAGTTTACTCACTCTCGCCACCTGCATCGGCGTGGTGATGGCCATGACATTATGGGGGCTTCGCGGATGGGCGTAACCGACTTTTTACTGGCGCTGGCACAGGATATGCTGCTGGCAGCGATCCCGGCGCTGGGCTTTGCGATGGTGTTTAACGTCCCTCAACGCGCGCTGGCCTGGTGCGCCCTGCTGGGGGCCATCGGGCACGGGTCGCGAATGGTGATGATGACCGCCGGGCTCAACATTGAGTGGTCGACCTTTATGGCCTCGATGCTGGTCGGCTGCATTGGTATTCAGTGGTCCCGCTGGTATCTGGCCCATCCAAAGGTGTTTACCGTCGCGGCGGTGATCCCCATGTTCCCTGGTATATCGGCCTATACGGCGATGATCTCTGCGGTGAAAATCAGCCACTTCGGCTACAGCGAAGCGCAGATGATTATGTTGCTCACCAACTTCCTGAAGGCGTCGTCGATTGTCGGGGCGCTCTCCATTGGTCTGTCGATCCCCGGGCTGTGGCTGTACCGAAAACGCCCGCGCGTATGAAATTTGTGTTCTCTGCCGGCCATGGCGATAATCGCCTAATTCTACGTGGCGAATTAAGGAACCGATGTGGCATCCCCCGACAGCGAACCCGGCGAACTCACAGACGAATCCAGCCTGAAGGATAAAATATTTCTCAGCGCCATTGCGCTGTTCGCCGAATACGGGCTGAACGGCGCGCGCATGGAGCAGATTGCCGAGAAGGCAGGTACCACCAAGCGTATGGTGGTCTATCACTTCAAAAATAAAGAAAACCTCTACCTGCTGGTGCTGGAGTATGTCTATACCCAGATCCGCGCCAGCGAAAAACAGCTCAGTCTTGAAGGCATGCCCCCGGTCGAGGCGCTGGTCCATCTGGTGGAAACTACCTTTGATTATCATGCCGACCATCCGGACTACATTCGCATTATCTGTATGGAGAACATGCAGCGCGGGCGCTTTATGCAGCAGTCGAGCTATCTGCGCCAGGTGAACCGCAGCGCGTTGGAACTGCTGGAGGCGATCCTGTGCCGCGGCAAGGCGAAGCAGCTGTTTAACCAGAGCGTGGATGCCCGCGATCTGCATCGTCTTATCAGCAGCTTTAGCTTTCACTATGTGGCGAACAGCTACACCTTCACCCTGCTGTTTGAAGAGGGGGCCGACGAGCAGGCCCAGCGCCAGCACTACCGGAAAATGGCCGTTCAGGTGGCGCTGCGGTATACCTGCCCGTAAAATCGCTTGCAATTAAATCGTGCGCTATCTATATTTAAAAACATGAAAACGACACCGACTTCTAACACCGCCGCGCTACTGCTGGATAATCAGCTCTGTTTCGCCCTCTACTCGGCGAACCTGGCGCTGAATAAACTCTACCGGCAGCTGCTGGCTCCGCTGAACCTCACCTATCCGCAATATCTGGTGATGCTGGTGCTGTGGGAGCAGGATGATTTAACGGTGTCAGAGATCGGTGAGCGACTGTTCCTGGACTCCGCCACCTTAACGCCGCTGCTGAAGCGTCTTGAGAGCGCGGAGCTGATTGTCCGCCAGCGCTCGCGCCAGGATGAACGTCAGGTGGCCGTGACCCTGTCGGAAGCCGGCCGCGCGCTGCAACAGCAGGCGCAGGGTATTCCGGACGCCGTCGGCTGTGCCGCCCAGTGCGATGCCGATACCATGGCGACCCTGAAGCAGCAGCTGGAACAATTACGTCAACAGCTTCACCGGGCGTAAAGCTATAGTTTAGATGTTTGCCATACCTAACTAAATCGCGCGCTATTTAATAGCATGCATAACTGTAAGATAAGGAACCTGCCATGTCTTTAGAAAAAGTTGTCTACACCGCCAAAGCAAAAGCCACCGGAGGCCGTGACGGCCGCGCAACCTCTTCCGACGGCGTTCTGGATGTGAAACTGGGCGTGCCGAAAGAGATGGGCGGCGCGGGCGGCGAAGTCACCAACCCGGAGCAGCTGTTCGCAGCAGGGTATTCCGCCTGCTTCCTCGGCGCCATGAAGTTTGTCTCCGCCCGTGACAAAATCAACATGCCGAAAGATGCCTTTATCGAAGGCGAAGTCGGTATCGGTCCGCTGCCAACCGGTTTTGGTATCGAAGCGAAGCTGAATATTCACCTGCCGGGCATGGACCAGGCTGAAGCGAAAAAACTGGTGGATGCGGCGCATATCGTCTGCCCATACTCCAACGCGACCCGCGGCAATATCGATGTGACCCTGAACATCATCGCGTAATCTCCCGGCGGCCCTTTTCGTAAGAATTGGGCCGCCGTCCGCACATTCATCCCCCCTTCTCTCTGTGCTACTATGTGCTGAAATCACGCCCGCAGTAATCCAGTTGAGAAAGTGCTATGTCCTCCAGAATCCTGACATCCCGTGTCGCTGGCCTTGATGCCTTAATGCGCGATCCCCGTGGCGTACTGGCGAATGCCGAAGGCGGCGCCATTGCGGTACTTGTTGATAACGCACCGGCCTTTTACGCCATCACGCCGGAGCGTCTGGCGCAGCTGCTGGAAACCGAAGCGCGGCTCGCCCGCCCGGCCAGCGATGTCGCTCTGGATACGCAATTTTTTGACGATCCCGCAAGCGCCCCCGTCGCCGTGCCGATGGGTAAATTCGCCATGTACCCGGGCTGGCAGCCGGATCCCGACTTCCAGCGTCAGGCCGCCTTGTGGGGCATTGCCCTCACCCAGCCGGTCACCCCGGAAGAGCTGGCGGCCTTCACCGCTTACTGGCAGGCGGAAGGCAAAGTTTTTCACCATATTCAGTGGCAGCAGAAGCTGGCGCGCAGCGTGCAAATCAACCGCGCCAGCAGCGGCGGGCTGGCTAAACGCGATATCAATACCATTTCCGAACCGGATAATCAGATCCCACCAGGATTCAGAGGCTGATATGAAAAACGTCGGTGATTTAATGAAACGGCTGCAAAAGATGATGCCAGCCAACGTCAAACCCACTTTTACCACGGGCGAAGAACTGCTGGCCTGGCAGAAAGAGCAGGGGAAACTGCGTTCAGAAGCGCTGGCCCGGGAAAACCGCGCCATGAAGATGCAGCGCACTTTTAACCGCTCCGGTATTCGTCCTCTGCATCAGAACTGCTCGTTTGATAACTACAAGGTGGAGAACGAAGGGCAGATGACGGCTCTGCAGAAAGCCCGCCAGTACGTCGAGGCGTTTGACGAGAGCATTGCCAGCTTTATTTTCTCCGGCAAACCCGGCACCGGTAAAAACCATCTTGCCGCCGCCATCTGCAACGAACTGCTGCTGCGCGGGAAATCGGTCCTTATCATCACCGTGGCCGATATTATGTCCGCCATGAAAGATACCTTCGCCAACCGTGAAACCAGCGAAGAGCAGCTCCTCAACGATCTGAGCAACGTTGACCTGCTGGTGATCGATGAAATCGGCGTGCAGACGGAATCGCGCTACGAAAAGGTGATTATTAACCAGATCGTCGATCGCCGCTCCTCCTCCAAGCGCCCCACCGGCATGCTGACCAACCATAAAATGGACGAGATGACCCGACTGCTGGGCGAACGCGTCATGGACAGGATGCGTCTCGGCAACAGCTTATGGGTGAACTTCAACTGGGACAGCTACCGCGACCGCGTTACCGGTAAAGAGTATTAGGAAATTTACCCGGGTAGTGTGCCGCGGCGAGGTTTATACTGGCTCCACTTCCGCCCCCCGGGGCTCTTGTTGAGTAGCTTCTATGAAAATATCTTTTCTTGTCAGCGCCGCCGTGAGCGCTGCACTGATGCTGGGCACCGCCCACGCCGCCTCCTGGCAGGACTCTCTCTCCAGCGCCGCCAGCGAACTCGGTAACAGCAGTTCACAGAGCGGCGGCCTGTCTGCCAGCTCCCTTGCCGGCCTGCTGGGTAACAGCAACCAGAGCCTGAGCGCCGGAACGATGAACAACGCCGCCGGTATTCTGGAATATTGCGCTAAGGAAAAGCTGGCGTCGGTGACCGACACCCAGAACATTAAAAACCAGGTGCTGGGTAAGCTGGGGCTGGATACCCAAGAGCAGAAAGCGGATACCAATTTTATGGACGGTATTCAGGGCCTGCTTAACGCCCAGAATGGACAGCAGCTGGATCTGAGCGCCATCGGCAACTCCTCGCTGGCGAAACAGGTTAAAACCAAAGCCTGCGATTTAGTGTTGAAGCAAGGGCTTAATTTTATCTCCTGATCGCCCCCTTCTTTCGGTTACAACACGCCGCATGTAGTGCTTTAAGCGCCATCGCGGCGTGGAATGCGTTTTTCTCCTCCCCAAAGACCGCTAAGCCCCCGTATCGCGGGAAGCGATGGCCGTCAAAGTTTGCAATTTCTAAACCAAATCCTAACAACAGCACATTTTCGTGACACTAGAATTGCAGCTAAATGGCAACGCAATTACATTACGTTACCCAAAAAATAAACAGTTAGTCAGCTAACCGGCGACTGCACTTGTTGAGGATAAGCTGTTGTCAGAGTTTATTTCTATTGCCCTGTTTCTCGCCTCTGTAGGCATCTATGCCTGGAAAGCGGGTCGCAACACCTGGTGGTTTGTCGCCACGCTTCTGGTGCTGGGGCTTTTTGTCGTTTTAAACATTACCCTTTACGCCAGCGATTACTTTACCGGCGACGGTATTAACGATGCCGTTCTCTACACGCTCACTAACAGTCTTACCGGCGCTGGGGTTAGTAAGTACATACTTCCTGGTCTGGGCATCGTGGTTGCGCTAGTGGTGGTTTTTGGCCTGCTGGGCTGGATCCTGCGCCGCCGCCGTCACCATCCTCACCATCTGGGCTATAGCCTGGCGGCACTGGTGCTGGCACTGGCCTCGGTAGATGCCAGCCCGGCGTTTCACCAGATCACCGAGCTGGTAAAATCCCAGTCCCGCGACGGCGACCCGGATTTTGCCGCGTATTACAAAGAGCCGGCCAAATCCATCTCCGATCCTAAACTGAACCTCGTCTATATCTATGGCGAGAGCCTGGAACGCACCTACTTTAATACCGACGCCTTCCCGGATCTGGCGCCGGAATTAGGGGCGATTAAAAACGAAGGCATCGATTTTAGCCACACCGCCCAGCTGCCGGGCACCGACTACACCATTGCCGGTATGGTGGCTTCCCAGTGCGGAATTCCGCTGTTTGCCCCCTTTGAAGGCAACGCCTCGGCGTCGGTCTCCAGCTTCTTCCCACAGAATATCTGCCTCGGGGATATCCTGAAAAACTCCGGCTATGAGAACTATTTTGTGCAGGGCGCCAACCTGCGCTTTGCCGGGAAGGATGTGTTCCTGAAATCCCACGGTTTCGATCATCTGTATGGCGCCGAAGAGCTGAAAACCACCGTCGCCGATCCCGCCTACCGCAACGACTGGGGCTTCTACGACGACACGGTGCTGGATGAAACCTGGAAAAAGTTCGAGGAACTCTCCCGCTCCGGCAAACGCTTCTCGCTGTTCGCCCTGACCGTCGACACCCACCATCCGGACGGTTTTATCTCCCGCACCTGCCAGCGTAAAAGCTATGCCATTAACGGCCAGCCCAATCAGTCGTTCAGCGCGGTAGGCTGTAGCCAGGAGCACATTGCGGCTCTTATCGAAAAAATCAAAGCCTCGCCCTGGTTTAAAAATACGGTCATCGTGGTCTCTTCAGACCATCTGGCGATGAAAAACACCGCCTGGGACGAGCTGAACAAGCAGGATCGCAGCAATCTGTTCTTTATCCTTCGCGGCGACAATCCGCAGCAGGAGATCAACGCCGTCAAGCGCAACACCATGGATAACGGCGCCACCGTGCTGGATATTCTCGGCGGGGATAACTT
>DKMV01000030.1 GCA_002469605.1 Leclercia sp. UBA7405 | reverse complement strand
ATCAGCTTCAGCTCTTTCAGACGCGGGGCAATGATACCCATCGCTTCTGCGGCCAGCGGCGCTTTATCGGCGCTCTTCCACAGAATGGAGGCGCAGCCTTCCGGAGAGATAACGGAATAGGTGCTGTACTGCAGCATATTCACTTTATCGCCCACGCCGATCGCCAGCGCGCCACCGGAACCACCTTCACCAATAACGGTGCAGATAACCGGCACGTTCAGACGAGACATTTCACGCAGGTTACGGGCAATGGCTTCAGACTGGCCGCGCTCTTCCGCGCCCACGCCCGGATAGGCACCCGGGGTGTCGATGAAGGTAATGATGGGCATATTGAAACGCTCCGCCATCTCCATCAGACGCAGGGCTTTACGGTAACCTTCCGGTGCCGGCATGCCGAAGTTGCGACGAATTTTCTCTTTGGTCTCGCGGCCTTTCTGATGACCAATGATCATCACCGGGCGGCCGTCGAGGCGCGCAATACCACCGACGATAGCTTTATCGTCAGCGTATGCACGATCGCCAGCCAGCTCGTCAAATTCATCAAACGCCAGGCGGACATAATCCAGGGTGTACGGGCGCTGAGGATGGCGTGCCAGCTGGGCAACCTGCCATGCGCCGAGATCGGCAAAGATTTTGCGCGTCAGTTCTACGCTTTTTTCACGCAGACGATGCACTTCTTCGTCGATGTTAATATCCAGTTTTTCATCCTGACGGCTCACGGCGGTCAGAGAATCGATTTTCGCTTCCAGCTCTGCAATCGGCTGTTCGAAATCAAGGAAATTCAGACTCATAGTATTCCTGTATTAGTCAAACTCCAGTTCCACCTGCTCCGAACCAATAAGGCCACGGAGATCGTTCAGTAAACGATCGCTCGGAGAGACACGCCACGTTGCGCCAAAGCGCAGTCGTGCACGCGCATCCGCCCTCTGATAGTAGAGATGTACTGGAATGGTCCCCGAGCGGTGGGGTTCCAGAGACTGACGGAGTCGGTTTAAAAGCTGGTCATCAATTTGCCTGTCCGTCAGCGAGATAGCAAGCCCGCGAGCATATTTTTCCCGGGCTTCGTCAATGTCCATCACTTCACGGGCGGTCATTTTCAGCCCCCCACTGAAGTCATCAAAGCTGACCTGTCCGCTGACGATAAGTATGCGGTCTTTTTCCAGCAATTGCTGGTATTTATCCAGAGCGTCGGTGAATAACATCACCTCCAGACGCCCGGATCGGTCATCCAGCGTACAGATGCCGATACGATTGCCGCGCTTGGTGACCATTACCCTTGCAGCAATCACGAGCCCCGCAGCCGTGGTGATTTTACCACGTTCTGTCGGGTGCATGTCTTTCAGCCGGTAGCCTCCGACATAGCGCTCAATTTCTTTAATATACTGGTTGATGGGGTGACCCGTCAGGTACAGGCCTAAGGTCTCCCTTTCACCATCCAGTACCACCTGTTCCGGCCACGGTTGGCAGCTGGCGTAGGATTGTTCTATTTGCTCCGGCTCTTCTGCCAGTACGCCAAACATGTCCGCCTGGCCAATGGCTTCCGCCTTCGCATGCTGATCCGCCGCTTTTAAGGCATCCCCCAGCGAGTTCATCAGCGCCGCACGGTGCGGCCCCAGCCGGTCGAACGCCCCGGACATGATCAGTTTTTCCAGCACCCGACGGTTCAGCTTTTTGGTGTCGGTACGGGCACACAGATCGAACAGCTCGCGGAAATAGCCGCCGTTGTTACGCGCCTCAAGAATCGCTTCGATCGGGCCTTCGCCCACGCCTTTAATAGCGCCAATACCATATACGATCTCCCCGTCATCGTTGACATGGAAATGATACAGGCCAGAGTTGATATCCGGCGGCAGGATCTTAAGCCCCATGCGCCAGCACTCATCCACGAGGCCGACCACCTTTTCGGTGTTATCCATATCGGCGGTCATTACCGCCGCCATAAACTCGGCGGGGTAGTGCGCTTTCAGCCACAGGGTCTGGTATGAGACCAGCGCATAGGCGGCGGAGTGGGATTTGTTAAAGCCGTATCCAGCAAATTTTTCTACCAGATCGAAGATCTTAATTGCCAGTTCGCCGTCGATGCCGTTCTTTCTCGCACCCTCTTCAAAGACGGAGCGCTGCTTGGCCATCTCCTCCGGCTTTTTCTTACCCATCGCACGACGCAGCATGTCCGCGCCGCCGAGGGTATAACCAGAGAGCACCTGGGCAATCTGCATGACCTGTTCCTGGTACAGGATGATGCCGTAGGTCGGCTCCAGTACCGGTTTCAGGCTTTCATGCTGCCACTGCACATCCGGGTAAGAGATCTCTTCCCGGCCATGCTTACGGTCGATGAAGTTATCTACCATCCCCGACTGCAGCGGGCCCGGACGGAACAGGGCCACCAGAGCGATCATATCTTCGAAGCAGTCAGGCTGCAGGCGTTTGATCAGATCTTTCATGCCGCGAGATTCAAGCTGGAAGACCGCGGTGGTCTCCGAGCGCTGCAGCATGTCAAAACTCTTCTTGTCGTCGAGCGGGATGGCAGCAATATCGATCGGCTCCAGCCCCTGTTTCGCCCGACGCGGGTTGATCATCTTCAACGCCCAGTCGATGATGGTAAGCGTTCGCAAACCCAGGAAGTCAAACTTCACCAGGCCCGCGTATTCCACGTCGTTCTTGTCGAACTGGGTAACCGGATGCGAGCCGGTTTCATCGCAGTAGAGCGGCGCAAAATCGGTAATTTTCGTCGGGGCGATAACCACCCCGCCCGCGTGCTTACCGGCGTTACGGGTGACCCCTTCGAGCTTACGCGCCATATCAATAAGCGCTTTAACCTCTTCGTCCGCCTCGTAGATTTCCGGCAGTTGGGGTTCAGCTTCGAAGGCCTTCGCCAGGGTCATGCCCGGATCGGGTGGCACCAGCTTCGAGATGCGATCGACGAAGCCGTACGGGTGCCCCAGCACGCGGCCCACGTCGCGGATAACCGCTTTCGCCGCCATGGTACCAAAGGTGATAATCTGCGACACCGCATCACGGCCGTACATGTCCGCCACGTGTTCGATAACCTGGTCGCGTTTCTCCATACAGAAGTCAACGTCGAAGTCGGGCATGGAAACACGTTCCGGGTTAAGGAAACGTTCGAACAGCAGGTCAAATTCCAGCGGATCGAGATCGGTGATCTTCAGCGCATAGGCCACCAGCGAGCCCGCACCGGAACCACGGCCAGGCCCTACCGGCACGCCGTTGTCCTTGGACCACTGGATAAACTCCATCACGATCAGGAAGTAGCCCGGGAAGCCCATCTGGTTGATTACCTGGAGTTCAATATCCAGACGCTCATCATAGGGAGGGCGCTTTTCGGCGCGCACAGCCGGATCCGGGAAGAGGAACTCCAGGCGCTCTTCCAGCCCCTCTTTCGATTTCATGACCAGGAAGTCTTCCGTGGTCATCTCGCCCGTCGGGAACTGCGGCAGGAAGTATTCGCCCAGGCGCACGGTGACGTTACAGCGTTTGGCGATCTCTACGCTGTTCTCCAGCGCCTCCGGAATATCGGAGAAGAGCTCGCACATCTCCTCTTCGCTGCGCATGTACTGCTGGGCAGAGTAGTTGCGCGGGCGCTTAGGATCGTCGAGGGTGAAACCATCGTGGATGGCAACGCGGATCTCGTGGGCATCGAAGTCGTCGGCGTTGATAAAACGCACGTCGTTGGTGGCGACTACCGGCAGGCCCTGCTCTTCTGCAAGCGCCACTGCCGCGTGCAGATAGCTCTCCTCTTCCGGGCGACCGGTGCGGATCAGCTCCAGATAGTAGCGATCCGGGAAGTGCTCCTGATAGAAGGCGACGCACTGCTCCACCAGCGCGCTATTGCCGCGCAGCAGGCTTTTGCCCACGTCGCCCATGCGTCCGCCGGAGAGCAGCAGCAGCCCTTCGCTGAGTTCAGCCAGCCACTCTCGGTCTATCCAGGGGCCAGCCGCACCATATCCGCGCTGATAGGCTTTGGAGATCAACAGCGTCAGGTTCTGGTAGCCAACGTTGTTCATCGCCAGCACGGAGAGTTGCGTTAACTCATCGCCAATCAGATCGCTCTGGACGTGGAAATCCGCGCCGATAATCGGCTTCATCCCGGCGCCGTGCGCCGTTCCGTAGAACTTCACCAGACCACAGAGGTTGGTAAAATCGGTGATCGCCAGCGCGGGCATGCCGAGCGCGGCCGCCTTTTTCACCAGCGGCCCGGTCTTCGCCAGCCCATCAATCATGGAGTAGTCGCTATGCACCCGCAGGTGTACGAAACGTGGTTCAGCCATCTTCAGATTCCGCGTTACTTAATTCTTGCGTCTTGATTCAGGACACCAGTCCCAGCGCGCGCTTTACCGGCCCAAAACTGCGGCGGTGGTGTTCCGTTGCGCCATGTTCAGCCAGCCTTTCCAGATGGAAAGCGGTTGGATACCCCTTGTGCTGACCAAAGCCATACTGGGGAAAGGTGAGATCCAGCGCGGACATCTCGGCATCGCGTGTCACTTTGGCGAGAATAGAGGCCGCGCTGATTTCAGCGACCCGGCTATCCCCCTTGACCACCGCAAGGGAGGGCATCGGCAGCGCCGGACAGCGGTTGCCGTCAATGAGCACATATTCAGGAACGATTGCCAGCCCCGCAACCGCACGCTGCATCGCCAGCATGGTGGCGTGCAAAATATTCAGCTCGTCGATTTCGTGCGGCTCAGCGCGCCCGAGACTCCAGGCCAGCGCCTTCTCTTTGATCTCATCGTACAGCGCCAGGCGGCGTTTTTCAGAAAGCTTTTTTGAGTCGTTCAGCCCGATGATGGGACGAGCCGGATCGAGGATAACCGCAGCGGTCACCACGGCGCCGACCAGCGGCCCACGGCCGACTTCGTCCACACCCGCAACCAGGTGCGTGTGCGGATAGATAAATTCTGTCATTTTGCTAACTCCAGCACCGCATCTGCCGCTTGCTCATCGGCATTACAGCGGATCTGCTGATGCAGTTCGCGGAAGGTGTCATGCATCTGGTGGCTGGTCTTGCCGTTGGCAAGCAGCGGCAGCAGCGCATCGGCGAGCTGTTGCGGTTGACACTCATCCTGCAGTAACTCTTTAACCAGTTCACGCCCGGCCAGCAGGTTAGGTAGCGAAACATAGTCGGTTTTAACCAGACGCTTCGCCAGCCAGAAGGTAAAGGGCTTCATGCGATAGCCCACGACCATCGGGCATTTCGCCAGCATGCATTCCAGCGCGGCGGTGCCCGACGCCAGCAGTGCGGCATCGCTTGCCACCATCGCTTCCCGGCCTTTACCGTCCAGCAGATGGACGTGCAGATCGGGCGCCACTTCCGCTTTGATGCGCTCAAACTGCTCGCGGCGTTTGGCATTGACCAGCGGCACGACCACTTCGAGATCGGGATAGCTCTGGCGAAGAATTTGCGCCGTTTTAAGGAAATCAGCGCTTAGCATTTCGACTTCCGCCCCCCGGCTGCCAGGTAATAACGCCAGGCAGTGGGCATCGTGGGGGATGCCAAGCACATCCCTCGCCGCGTTTTTATCCGGATCCAGCGGCATGGCGTCTGCCATGGTGTGGCCGATAAAGCGGCAGGGAACGTTGAAACGGTCATAAAACGCTTTTTCGAAAGGCAG
>DKMV01000088.1 GCA_002469605.1 Leclercia sp. UBA7405 | reverse complement strand
GTTTTTCACGTAGATGCGGGTAGGGGCCAGCAGATGGTCCGCCAGCGGCTTGCCTTCCAGCTCGGTGGTTTCCGGATCGCAGCCGCTCACTTCGACAATTTTACGCACCAGCGAGTAGCCGTTAGAGTGCGGGCCGCTGGAGCCCAGGGCGATCAGCACGTCGCCATCGGCCACTTTGCTGCCGTCGATAATTTCTGATTTTTCTACCACGCCGACGCAAAAACCGGCCACGTCGTAATCTTCACCGTGGTACATGCCCGGCATTTCTGCGGTTTCGCCGCCCACCAGCGCGCAGCCAGACTGCAGACAGCCTTCTGCGATGCCGCTGATGACGCTTGCTGCCGTGTCCACGTCCAGTTTGCCGGTCGCATAGTAGTCGAGGAAGAAGAGCGGCTCGGCGCCCTGAACCACCAGATCGTTAACGCACATCGCCACCAGGTCGATGCCGATAGTGTCGTGACGTTTTAAATCCATCGCCAGGCGCAGTTTGGTGCCCACGCCGTCGGTGCCTGAGACCAGAACCGGTTCACGATATTTTTGCGGCAGTGCGCACAGCGCGCCGAATCCACCCAGACCCCCCATCACTTCAGGGCGGCGGGTCTTTTTCACCACACCTTTGATTCGGTCAACCAGCGCATTACCTGCGTCAATATCAACACCGGCATCTTTGTAGCTGAGAGAAGTTTTGTTGGTCACGGCTCAAGTCCCCACGCGATTGCATTGCGATAGTAAGAAAAATCGGCGCAATTCTAACAGCCAAGGCAAACGTTTGCGAGCCTATTCTCAACAGAAATTCGTGACGTGATTTTTGCCGGTTACGCCGCGGCGAAGCGGCACAAAGTTGATACTCTTCACGAAAATGAAACCGGGTACAGTCTTGTTCTTGCAACCTTTCAGATGAATGAACATCATTTCACTGAAACCGGTTTCTGTGGGCTGGTTTGCCGACAATTAACGCTGAATGAGGGATTTCGCATGTCAGGATTCAAAGAGGGTTTTCTGTGGGGCGGCGCGGTAGCGGCGCATCAGCTTGAAGGCGGCTGGCAGGAGGGCGGCAAAGGGGTGAGCGTGGCGGACGTGATGACCGCAGGCGCCCACGGCGTGCCGCGCGAGATCACCGACGGCGTGCTGCCGGGCAAAAATTACCCCAACCACGAGGCCATCGATTTCTATCACCGCTATAAAGAGGATATTGCCCTCTTTGCCGAGCTGGGGTTTAAGTGTTTTCGTACCTCTATCGCCTGGACGCGCATTTTCCCGAAAGGCGATGAGCAAACCCCGAACGAAGCAGGCCTACAATTTTATGACGATCTGTTCGACGAGTGCCTTAAGTACGGGATTGAACCCGTTATTACCCTTTCGCACTTCGAGATGCCATATCACCTGGTGAGTGAATACGGCGGCTGGCGTAACCGCAAGCTGATCGACTTCTTTGTGCGCTTCGCAGGCGTGGTATTTGAGCGCTACCAGCACAAAGTGAAATACTGGATGACCTTTAACGAAATCAACAACCAGGCCAACTTCCACGAAGATTTCGCCCCCTTTACCAACTCGGGCCTGAAGTATCAGCCGGGAGAGGATCGCGAGCCGGTGATGTTCCAGGCGGCGCACTACGAGCTGGTAGCCAGCGCCCTGGCGGTGAAGGCGGGTAAGACAATTAACCCGGCGCTGCAGATTGGCTGCATGATCGCCATGTGCCCGATCTATCCTCTCACCTGCGCGCCGGACGACATCATGATGGCGATGAACGCCATGCACCGTCGCTACTGGTTTACGGACGTGCACGTGCGCGGCGCCTACCCACAGCATCTGCTGAACTATTTTAAACGTCGCGGCTTTGCGCTGGATATCACCGCCGAAGATATCACCGCCCTGAAGCAGGGGTGCGTGGACTATATCGGCTTCAGCTATTACATGTCCTTCGCCACCAAAGCCACGCCGGACAACCCGCAGCTGGATTATGACGAAAGCAAAAGCCTGGTCTCCAACCCCTATGTGCAGAAATCGGACTGGGGCTGGCAGATCGATCCAGTGGGGCTGCGCTACTCCCTGAACTGGTTCTGGGATCACTACCAGCTGCCGCTGTTTATCGTGGAGAATGGTTTTGGCGCTATCGACGTGCGCGAGAGCGACGGGACGGTGAACGATCGGTACCGCATCGACTATCTTGCCGCCCATATCCGCGAAATGAAAAAGGCGGTGGTGGAAGATGGCGTGGATCTGATGGGCTATACCCCCTGGGGCTGTATCGACCTGGTCTCCGCCGGTACCGGCGAGATGAAAAAACGCTACGGTTTTATCTTTGTCGATAAAGACAATGAGGGTAACGGCACCCTGGCGCGCAGCAAAAAACGATCCTTTGACTGGTATCAGAAGGTGATTGCCAGCAACGGTGAATCGCTCTGATGAGATAACGCCCCGCCATGCGGGGCTTTTTTTTACTACGTTTTAACAGGTTAAGACGGCGTTAAGCATGTTGGTTGATCCCGGTCAAGCAAGTTGGGTATGGTGCAATCCGAAAAAAGCGGTATAATCCGGCGATTTTTTTTGTGGCTGCCACCCCCGTAGGAGAAAAAGTATGAAGATTGTTGAAGTGAAGCACCCGCTGGTGAAACACAAGCTGGGCCTGATGCGTGAGCATGACATCAGCACGAAACGTTTTCGCGAACTGGCCTCTGAAGTGGGCAGCTTACTGACATACGAAGCGACCTCCGATCTCGAAACCGAAAAAGTGACCATCGAAGGCTGGAACGGCCCGGTTCAGGTTGAACAGATTAAAGGCAAGAAAATCACCGTTGTGCCGATCCTGCGCGCAGGCCTTGGCATGATGGAAGGCGTGCTGGAGCACGTACCGAGCGCGCGTATCAGCGTCGTGGGTATCTATCGTAACGAAGAGACCCTGGAGCCGGTGCCGTACTTCCAGAAGCTGGTTTCCAATATCGATGAGCGTATGGCGCTGGTGGTTGACCCGATGCTGGCGACCGGTGGCTCCATGATCGCTACTATCGACCTGCTGAAAAACGCCGGCTGTTCCAGCATTAAGGTGCTGGTACTGGTTGCGGCGCCGGAAGGTATCGCCGCGCTGGAGAAAGCGCATCCGGACGTAGAACTCTACACCGCCTCCGTTGACCAGGGGCTGAACGAGCACGGATACATTATTCCGGGGCTTGGCGATGCCGGCGATAAGATTTTTGGTACCAAATAAGTGGATAACTAATAAAAAGCCGACTTTGATAGTCGGCTTTTTTTTGAATAAAACCCACCAACTGCTAACAACTGACAACTCTTGAGGAAAACACTATGACGCGCCGTGCTATCGGGGTGAGTGAAAGACCGCCGCTTTTGCAGACGATCCCGCTTAGTTTGCAGCACCTGTTTGCGATGTTTGGCGCAACCGTGCTGGTGCCAATCCTGTTCCACATTAACCCGGCCACCGTGCTGCTGTTTAATGGCGTGGGCACGCTGCTTTACCTCTTTATCTGTAAAGGCAAAATCCCGGCCTATCTCGGTTCCAGTTTTGCGTTTATCTCGCCGGTACTGTTACTGCTGCCGTTAGGATATGAAGTGGCGCTGGGCGGTTTTATTATGTGCGGCGTACTGTTCTGCCTGGTCTCTTTCATCGTTAAGAAAGCGGGCACCGGCTGGCTGGACGTGATGTTCCCGCCGGCGGCGATGGGGGCTATCGTTGCCGTTATCGGCCTTGAGCTGGCGGGCGTTGCGGCCAATATGGCCGGCCTGCTGCCAGCAGATGGGCAGACGCCGGACTCGAAAACTATCATCATCTCGCTGGTAACCCTGGGCGTGACCGTCTTTGGCTCAGTGCTGTTCCGCGGCTTTATGGCGATTATCCCGATCCTGATTGGCGTGCTGGCGGGCTACGCGCTCTCCTTCGTCATGGGCGTGGTGGATACCACACCTATTGCCCAGGCGCACTGGTTCGCGCTGCCAACCTTCTACACGCCGCGCTTCGAATGGTTTGCTATCTTCACCATTCTGCCCGCGGCGCTGGTGGTGATTGCCGAACACGTCGGCCATCTGGTGGTTACAGCCAATATTGTTAAGCGCGACCTGATCCGCGATCCTGGCCTGCACCGCTCCATGTTTGCCAACGGCTTCTCGACCATTATCTCCGGTTTCTTTGGCTCGACGCCAAACACCACCTACGGTGAGAATATCGGCGTGATGGCTATCACCCGCGTCTACAGCACCTGGGTTATCGGCGGGGCGGCGATTATCGCCATTCTGCTCTCCTGCGTGGGTAAACTGGCTGCGGCTATCCAGATCATTCCGGTACCGGTAATGGGCGGCGTTTCGCTGCTGCTGTACGGGGTGATTGGCGCATCCGGTATTCGCGTGCTGATCGAATCCAAAGTGGATTACAGCAAAGCGCAGAACCTGATCCTGACCTCGGTGATCCTGATTATCGGCGTCAGCGGCGCAAAGGTGCATATCGGTGCCGCCGAGCTGAAAGGCATGGCGCTGGCGACCATCGTCGGTGTTGCCCTGAGCCTGATCTTCAAACTGATCTCCGTACTGCGCCCGGAAGAGGTGGTGCTGGACGCGGAAGAGAGCGAAAAATCAGCACATTGATCGCCAAAACGATCGCCAGACCGGGCGGCCGCTCCGCCCGGTTCTCTCCCTGCAGGTTCCGTGTTAAACTCTTCGCCGATTACGAGTAAGACCTGGTTGAGGTAATTCTGAACGCACCGGCACAGCTCTCTTTGCCACTTTATCTTCCTGACGACGAAACTTTTGCAAGTTTCTGGCCGGGCGATAACCCCTCTTTACTGGCCGCCCTGCAAAACGTGCTGCGCCAGGATCACAGCGGTTACATCTATATCTGGTCACGCGAAGGGGCGGGGCGCAGCCATCTGCTGCACGCCGCCTGCGCCGAACTCTCCCAGCGCGGCGACGCCGTGGGCTATGTGCCGTTAGATAAACGCACCTGGTTCGTACCCGAAGTGCTGGACGGCATGGAACAGCTGTCGCTGGTCTGTATCGATAATATTGAGTGCGTGGCAGGGGACGAGCTGTGGGAGATGGCGATTTTCGATCTCTATAACCGGATCCTGGAGTCGGGCAACACCCGGCTGCTGATCACCGGCGATCGTCCTCCGCGTCAGCTGAATCTGGGGCTGGCGGATCTGGCATCGCGCCTTGACTGGGGGCAGATTTATAAACTGCAGCCGCTCTCGGACGAAGATAAACTGCAGGCGTTACAGCTGCGCGCCCGGCTGCGGGGTTTTGAGCTGCCGGAAGACGTGGGGCGTTTCTTACTGAAGCGGCTGGACCGCGAGATGCGCACGCTGTTTATCACTCTGGATAAGCTCGATCATGCCTCTATTACCGCCCAGCGCAAGCTGACGATCCCCTTCGTGAAAGAGATCTTAAAGCTCTGAGCCCGGCTCCCCGGGCTGCATACGACTTACTTAACGATCTCCAGCACCTGTTCCGGCGGCCTGCCAATTCGCGCCTGGCCTTTTGCCACCACCACCGGACGTTCGATTAACTTCGGATTTTCTACCATCGCCTGAATCAGCGCCTCTTCGCTAAGCTTATCGTCGGCCAGATTGAGCGACTTATAGAGATCTTCTTTCTGGCGCATCAGCTCCCGCGGGTTTTGCATGCCGAGCATCGTAAGCAACTCGCGCAGGGTCTGTGCATCCGGCGGCGTCTCCAGATAGAGCACCACCTGCGGCTCAACGCCGTTGGCTTGCAGCAGGCTTAAGGTTTCGCGGCTCTTAGAGCAGCGGGGGTTGTGGTAGATGGTTACCGCGTCAGACATATTTTCTCCTGTTACATCTTCTCATACGGGCGGAAGCGCTGTTGTAGCTGACGCAGCTGGTCAATGCGGGCGTCGTAGCGCGCCTGCTGCAGGCTGCCCAGCTTCACCTGCGAACTGGCGCTGCTCAGCAGGGAGATAGCCTGATCGAGGCGTCCGGCAAGGGCGTAGCCCTCAGCCCGCGCCGCCAGCTCCTGGTCGCGATGATTAAGCGCCGCTTCGGCCTGCGCCAGCAGATCCCAGCCGTTGGGATCGTCTTTATTGCTGAAGGTATAGCGATTAAGGATGGTGGCGGCTTCCTGCGCCTGACCGCCCTGTAAGTAAGCATTCGCCAGGTTAAGCTGCAACACCGGGTTGGTGCGGATCTCCCGGGCGTTTTTCAGCCGGTTGATGGCGTCAGTGGCCTTTTTCTGGCCGAGATCGATATCGGTTGCCAGATCGAGATACCAGACGTTGCCCGGCTCTGCGGCCAGCAGCGGCTGGAGCTGTTTACGCGCTTCGTCGTTATTGCTGGCCTCCATCGCCTGCAGGGCGCGGCCATACTGCGCCGCCCGCTGTTCGCGTACGTTGCCTTTCGCCAGGCTGTCGAGCAGGTCGCTGGTCAGCTGGTTGCGCCCGGAGTTATACATGCCGAGGGTACGCACCTTCGCCATGTAGAAATCCTCGGACGACTGCACCACTACCGGGCGCATCTGGTTGGCGCGGTTGCGGGCATCGGAAAGACGGCTTTCCGGCAGGGGGTGAGTGAGCAGAATTTCCGGCGGACGTGATGAATAGCGTGCCTGGTCAAGCAGCTTTTCGAGGAAACCCGGCATCGCCTGGGGGTCGAAACCCGAGCGTTGCAGCACCTGAATCCCGATGCGGTCAGCTTCCTGTTCGTTTTGCTGGGTGAAGCTGATCATCCCCTGGCGGGTGCCCGCCAGCGTACCGGTGAGGGCCGCCATGCCCGCCTGCGGGCTCGCCATCGCCAGCAGGATAGAGCCTAGCGCCCCTACCCAGGTGAGGGGGGCGCTGCGCTTTTGATCTTCCATCGCGCGCGCCAGGTGGCGCTGGGTGACGTGGGAAATCTCGTGCGCCATTACCGAGGCCAGCTGGCTTTCGTTATCGGCATAGCGGAATAACGCCGAGTGCAGCACCACGTTGCCGCCAAAGAAGGCGAAGGCGTTGATCTCGTCGTTATTAATTAAAAAGAAGTGGAACGGTGTCTTCACCGAATTTGCATGGGAGACCAGCCGCATACCCAGGGCGTTAATATAGTTAACCAGCAGGGGATCGTTAATCAGCGGGGCGCTACCCCGCAGCTGGCGCACATAGAAGTCGCCCATCTGCATCTCCTGGCCTATGGAGAGCGTGCTTCCTGCTGAGGTGCCCATATCCGGCAACGAGTCTGCCGAATCAGCAAAGGCCGGCAACATCTGCCCCGCGGTTAGCGCAGCAATAAGCGTTGCAACCAGCGTTTTTTTCAACTGCCTGAACATAACCTCGGTCCTGTCTGTTGGGGTGCTATTTTGACCGGCGAACCCGCGTATCGTTCACCGACGGCTGCTTTGCGAGTGTAGCCGGGTCAGGGCGATAAGAAAATCCCTCACTTCAGCCTTTTGCGTTTTGTGAAGCGGCAAGAAAAAGCGTAAGTGTTTTTATTCACTCTTCGATACAATTCACGCTCTTATTCAGTCATCATCTCAGGGAAGGACTGCATGCTCGAATTATTGTTGCAATGGTATCGCCGGCGCTTTAGCGATCCGGAGGCCATTGCATTACTGGTTATTCTGGTCGCCGGATTTTGTATTCTCTTCTTCTTTAGCGGCCTGCTGGCGCCGCTGCTGGTGGCTATTGTGCTGGCCTACCTGCTGGAGTGGCCCACCGTACGTCTGGAGAATATTGGCTGTTCTCGCCGCTGGGCCAGCATTATCGTGCTGGTCTTTTTTGTCGGCATCCTGTTGTTAATGTCCTTTGTGGTACTGCCCATCGCCTGGCAGCAGGGCATCTATTTAATCCGCGATATGCCCGGCATGCTCAGTAAACTCTCTGATTTTGCCGCTAACCTGCCGCGCCGTTATCCGGCGCTGATGGACGCGGGCATTATCGACGCCATGGCCGAGAACATGCGCACCCGCATTATGGCGATGGGGGATACGGTGGTAAAAGTCTCCCTCGCGTCGCTGGTGGGGCTGCTGACCCTGGCGGTCTACCTGGTGCTGGTACCTCTGATGGTCTTCTTCCTGGTAAAAGATAAAGAGCAGATGCTCAACGCGGTGCGCCGCGTGCTGCCGCGTAACCGCGGGCTGGCCGGCCAGGTCTGGAAAGAGATGAACCAGCAGATCACCAACTACATCCGCGGCAAAGTGCTGGAGATGATAGTGGTGGGGGTGGCTACCTGGATTGGCTTTGTGATCTTTGGTCTGAACTACTCGCTGCTGCTGGCGGTGCTGGTGGGCTTCTCGGTACTTATTCCCTATATCGGCGCCTTTGTGGTCACCATTCCGGTAGTGGGGGTGGCGCTGTTCCAGTTTGGTCTGGGAACCGAGTTCTGGAGCTGCTTTGCGGTGTATCTGATTATTCAGGGGCTGGACGGTAACCTGCTGGTGCCGGTGCTCTTCTCCGAGGCGGTGAACCTTCATCCGCTGGTTATCATTCTGTCGGTGGTGATTTTCGGCGGGCTGTGGGGATTCTGGGGCGTCTTCTTTGCCATTCCGCTGGCGACCCTGATTAAGGCGGTGGTGCATGCCTGGCCGGATGTCCCTGCCGTTGAAGAGTAAATAAAAAGGCCCGCTTAGCGGGCCTTTTTATGTATCAGGCGTTCTCTTTCACCCAGTTCAGCACCACGTCGTGGTGGTTACTGGTTTTGAAGTCATCGAACACATGTTCAACTTTGCCGTCAGTGCCAATCAGGAAGCTGATGCGGTGGATACCGTCATAGGTTTTGCCCATAAAGGATTTCTCTCCCCAGACGCCAAAACTGTCGCAGACCTGATGATCTTCGTCAGACAGCAGCGTGAAGTTGAGCAGCTCTTTTTCGGCAAAGCGAGACAGCTTTTCAGGTTTATCGGTGCTGATGCCCAGCACTTCTACCCCTGCACGTTTTAAATCGTCCATGTTATCGCGTAAACCGCACGCTTGTACGGTACAGCCTGGCGTCATGGCTTTCGGGTAGAAATAGACCAGAACACGCTGTCCCTGGAAGTCGGCCAAATTTACTTGCTCACCGTCTTGATCGGGCAAGCTAAATTTCGGTGCGATGTCACCGGCTTTCAGTGGATTCATTACTCAACTCCATCCTGTTCATGCTGTGAATAGTTGACGACGTTTATACTGCCTTGCGCATTCAATTCTGTACATAGTGCTTTAAACGCTTGCTCGATATTTGAGGCATCGTGCGACGCGGGGCTGTGCGCGGTTATCTGAATAAACAGCCGGGGAACCCTGTTCTCTTGCCCCGGCTGCGTGCGCGAAACCAGCTCGGCGATATTCATCTGATGGTGGTCAAACAGCGCGGTAAAACGTTCAATCAGATGGGGTGAATCTTCGACTTCGACCTGCACCCAGACGGTGGCCGGCATGGCCGGCTGCGGGCGCGCCGTAGTGCGTTTCATCACGATCAGTAGCTCCAGCTCTGCGCCCTTCATCGGTAACGTGGACTCAATCAGGTTGATGGCGTTCCACGAGCCGGAAAGCAGCATGATGAAGGTGAACTCTTCGCCCAGCATCGCCAGACGGCTATCTTCAATATTACAGCCGCAGCTACTGACGTGACGGGTGATGGTGTTCACGATACCAGGCCTGTCGGCACCCAGCGCAGTGATAACCAGGTAATGTTGTGATGAGGTGGTCAAACCTGTTCTTCCTTTGCGTGGTTAAGTCTTCCTAAGGAAAGCATAAAAAAAACTGGCATACAATAACCTGAAGGCCTCACGTCGCTTGCTTTTATTACAGCACCAAACGTAACATTGAGGCTCATGTACGCACAGAGGATGGCCCATGTTCACGGGAAGTATTGTCGCGCTTGTTACGCCGATGGATGACAACGGTAATGTCTGCCGGTCAAGCCTGAAGAAACTGATTGATTATCATGTCGCCAGCGGAACCTCGGCGATCGTATCGGTAGGGACTACCGGTGAATCTGCTACGCTGAGTCATGACGAGCATGGCGATGTCGTTATGATGACCCTTGAACTGGCTGACGGGCGTATCCCGGTGATTGCTGGCACAGGCGCAAATGCTACCGCAGAAGCCATCAGCCTGACGCAGCGTTTCAATGACAGCGGTGTGGTAGGTTGCCTGACGGTTACCCCTTACTACAACCGCCCGACGCAGGAAGGTCTGTTCCAGCATTTCAAAGCCATCGCTGAACATACTGACTTGCCACAAATTCTGTATAATGTGCCGTCGCGTACCGGCTGCGATATGCTGCCCGAAACGGTAGGCCGTCTCGCCAAAGTAAAAAATATTATCGGTATTAAAGAGGCGACCGGGAACTTAAGCCGTGTTCATCAGATCAAAGAGCTGGTTTCAGACGACTTTATTCTGCTGAGTGGCGATGATGCCACCGCGCTGGACTTCATGCAGCTCGGCGGCCACGGGGTTATCTCCGTGACGTCCAACATTGCAGCCCGTGATATGGCCGAGATGTGCAAACTCGCCGCAGAAGGTCACTTCCAGGACGCGCGGTTGATTAACCAGCGTCTGATGCCACTGCACAATAAATTATTTGTCGAACCCAATCCGATCCCAGTGAAATGGGCATGTAAGGAGTTGGGACTTGTAGCGACCGACACGCTGCGTCTGCCGATGACCCCTATTACCGACCACGGTCGTGAAGTGGTTACCGGCGCGCTGAAGCATGCCGGTTTGCTGTAAAGTTTAGGGAGATTTGATGGCTTACTCAGTACAGAAAACGCGCCTGGCGAAGGTTGCAGGTGTTTCGCTTGTTATGCTGCTTGCGGCCTGTAGCTCAGATTCACGCTATAAACGCCAGGTGAGCGGTGACGAATCCTACCTGGATGCTACGCCGCTTGCTGAACTTCATGCGCCGGCGGGCATGATCCTGCCGATTGAGAATGGCGACTACAACATTCCGGTCAGCAATGGCAGCGGTGCGGTAGGTAAAGCGCTGGATATTCGCCCGCCAGCCCAGCCGCTAGCGCTGGTGAGCGGTGCACGTACCCAGTTCACCGGTGATACCGCCACCCTGCAGATTGAAAGCGCGCGTAATGCCAACCTGTGGCCGCAGGTCGTCAGCGTACTGCAGGCGAAGAACTACACCATCGACAAACGGGACGACGCCAGCCAGACGCTTACCACCGACTGGATCGAATGGAACCGTCTGGATGAAGATCAGCAGTACCGTGGTCGCTATCAAGTCTCTGTTAAGCCTCAGGGTTATCAGCAGGCGGTGGTGGTTAAGCTGCTGAACCTGGAGCAGGCAGGTAAACCGGTCTCTGACCCTGCCTCTCTGCAGCGCTACAGCGCCGAGATGCTGAACGTTATCTCTGCGGGTCTTGATAAAAACGCTACCGATGCCGCCAATGCGGCCCAGAGCCGTAACGGGTCAACCTTTGACGTGCAGAGCGGCGCCGATGATACCGGCCTGCCGATGCTGGTGGTACGTGGACCGTTCAATCAGGTCTGGCAGCGTCTGCCGGCGACCCTTGAACGTGTGGGCATGAAAGTGTCCGATAGCACCCGTTCAACCGGCAGCATGGCGGTGACCTACAAGCCGCTGTCTGACAGCAACTGGGAAGAGCTGGGCGCGCGTGACCCGGGCCTCGCTTCCGGCGACTATAAGTTGCAGGTCGGCGATCTCGATAACCGCAGCAGCCTGCAGTTCATCGACCCGAAAGGGCATACCCTGACCCAGTCGCAGAACGACGCGCTGGTAGCGGTCTTCCAGGCCGCATTTAACAAGTAAAACGAGAAGGCTGGTTAATCCAGCCTTTTTATTTTAGTGCTACGCAAACGTGTGCGTGGCATAATACGCCGGGTTTTGTACACAAATCATCACACCAGGAGTAAAGAAGATGCAGAAGCAAGCTGAGTTGTATCGTGGCAAAGCGAAGACCGTATACAGCACGGAAAATCCCGATCTGTTGGTGCTCGAGTTCCGCAATGATACATCAGCAGGAGATGGCGCGCGCATTGAGCAGTTCGATCGTAAGGGGATGGTGAACAACAAATTTAACCATTTCATTATGACCAAACTGGCAGAGGCGGGTATTCCGACGCAGATGGAAGCGTTGCTGTCCGATACGGAATGTCTGGTGAAAAAACTGGATATGGTTCCGGTTGAATGCGTGATCCGTAACCGCGCCGCTGGCTCCCTGGTGAAACGTCTGGGTATCGAAGAGGGTATCGAGCTGAACCCGCCGCTGTTCGACCTGTTCCTGAAAAACGATGCTATGCACGACCCGATGGTTAACGAGTCCTACTGCGAAACCTTCGGCTGGGTGAGCAAAGAGAACCTGGCCCGCATGCAGGAGCTGACCTACAAAGCCAACGACGTGCTGAAAAAGCTCTTCGATGACGCGGGTCTGATTCTGGTCGACTTCAAACTGGAGTTTGGCCTGTATAAAGGCGAAGTGGTGCTGGGCGAT
>DKMV01000391.1:2980-18935 GCA_002469605.1 Leclercia sp. UBA7405 | reverse complement strand
CGTGCAGGGCATCTTCAACGCGGGCTTTCTTCTCTTTCATTTCCACTTCAGTAGCGGCGCCTACTTTCAGTACGGCTACGCCACCTGCCAGTTTCGCTACGCGCTCCTGCAGTTTTTCACGGTCGTAATCAGAAGTGGCTTCTTCGATCTGCTTACGGATCTGAGCAACACGGCCCTGAATTGCATCTTCTTCACCCACGCCATCGATGATGGTGGTGGTGTCTTTGTTGATGACAACGCGTTTCGCCTGGCCCAAGTCTTCCAGAGTTGCTTTTTCCAGCTCCATACCGATCTCTTCAGAGATCACGGTACCGCCGGTCAGAGTAGCGATATCCTGCAGCATCGCTTTACGACGATCGCCGAAGCCAGGCGCTTTAACAGCAGCAACTTTCACGATGCCACGCATGGTGTTAACCACCAGGGTCGCCAGCGCTTCGCCTTCAACGTCTTCAGCGATGATAACCAGCGGCTTGCCTGCTTTCGCAACGGCTTCCAGTACTGGCAGCATTTCGCGGATGTTGGAGATTTTCTTATCAGCCAGCAGGATGAACGGGCTTTCCAGCTCTACAGCACCGGTTTCCGGCTTGTTGATGAAGTATGGGGAGAGGTAACCGCGGTCGAACTGCATACCTTCAACTACGTCCAGCTCATCTTCCAGACCAGTACCGTCTTCAACGGTGATCACGCCTTCTTTACCGACTTTGTCCATCGCTTCAGCGATCAGTTTACCTACGGTTTCGTCGGAGTTAGCGGAGATGGTACCAACCTGAGCGATAGCTTTAGAGTCAGAGCACGGTACGGACAGGGTTTTCAGCTCTTCAACAGCGGCAATGACGGCTTTGTCGATACCACGTTTCAGATCCATCGGGTTCATACCCGCGGCAACGGCTTTCAGGCCTTCAGTGATGATAGCCTGCGCCAGGACGGTCGCGGTGGTGGTACCGTCGCCTGCAGCGTCGTTCGCTTTAGAGGCAACTTCTTTCACCATCTGCGCGCCCATGTTTTCGAATTTGTCTTCCAGTTCGATTTCACGTGCTACAGAAACACCATCTTTGGTGATGGTCGGCGCGCCGAAGGATTTATCCAGCACTACGTTACGGCCTTTCGGACCCAGAGTCACTTTAACTGCATCTGCCAGTACGTTTACGCCGCGGAGCATTTTTACACGAGCGTCGTTACCGAATTTTACGTCTTTAGCTGCCATGTTTTTATTTCCTCAAATTCGTACAGTTTCGTGCGTAAATTACGCTTCAACAATTGCCAGAATGTCGCTTTCGGACATGATCAACACTTCTTCATTGTCGATCTTCTCGGATTTCACGCCGTAGCCATCGTTGAAAATGACGATGTCACCAACTTTAACGTCCAGCGGCTGCACAGTTCCGTTTTCCAGAATGCGGCCCTTACCGACAGCGATGATTTCGCCACGCGTTGATTTTGCTGCTGCAGAACCGGTCAGAACGATGCCGCCCGCAGACTTGGTTTCAACTTCTTTACGTTTGACGATCACACGATCATGTAACGGACGAATACTCATTGATAGCTCTCCTTTGAGAAAGTCATTATCAGTTATGGGTGACGCCGGGCCGTAACTGGTTTTCCGGCTAGTGCCCTGAGAGATGGGGATAGCTTTTTGACCCTTCAAGGGGCTAGCGAAAAAAAATTTGTGAAAGTGTTACCATCGCCTCTCTTTTAGCGGTGGCAGGACGATGTAAATGAGTGGACTCAAACAAGAGCTGGGCCTGGCGCAGGGCGTCGGCCTGCTCTCGACTTCGTTGTTAGGAACCGGTGTATTTGCCGTACCCGCCCTGGCGGCGCTGGTCGCCGGGAATAATAGCCTCTGGGCGTGGCCGGCGCTGATTGTGCTGGTTTTCCCGGTGGCGATTGTCTTTGCGATACTTGGCCGCCACTTCCCGAGCGCAGGCGGCGTGGCGCACTTTGTTGGGATGGCTTTTAGCCCAAGGCTGGAGCGGGTAACGGGCTGGCTATTTCTGTCAGTGATCCCGGTAGGGCTTCCTGCCGCGCTACATATTGCCACCGGTTTCGGCCAGGCGCTGTTTGGCTGGCATGATGAGCAACTGCTGCTTGCCGAGCTGGGAACGCTCGCCATCGTCTGGTGGGTGGGCTCAAGAGGCGCCAGCTCCAGCGCCAATCTGCAAACGCTGGTTGCGGTACTGATCGTGGCGTTAATCGCCGCCATCTGGTGGGCGGGTGATATTACGCTACGCGACATCCCCTTCCCGGCCATTACTGACGTTGAGTACCCGCCGCTTTTTGCCGCCCTGTCGGTCATGTTCTGGTGTTTTGTCGGCCTTGAGGCTTTTGCCCATCTGGCATCTGAATTTAAACAGCCAGAGCGTGACTTCCCCCGCGCGCTGATGATCGGTCTCCTGCTCGCCGGCACCGTCTACTGGGCCTGTACCGTGCTGGTATTGCACTTTAACGCCTGGGGGAAAGAGATGGCCGCCGCCGCGTCGCTACCCGCTATCGTGGTGCAGCTGTTTGGTGTTAAGGCCCTGTGGGTGGCCTGCGTGATTGGCTATCTGGCCTGCTTTGCCAGCCTGAATATTTATATTCAGAGCTTCGCCCGTCTGGTCTGGTCTCAGGCGCTGTATAAGCCAGAGAGTCCGCTGGCGCGCCTTTCCAGACGCCAGCTACCGCTGAACGCGCTCAATGCCGTGCTGGGCTGCTGCGTGCTGAGTACGTTATGTATTTATGTGCTCAATATTAATCTGGATGCGCTGATCGTCTATGCCAACGGCATCTTCATTATGATCTATCTGCTCTGCATGCTGGCCGGGTGTCGGCTGCTGAAGGGACGCTATAAATTGCTGGCAATAACGGGCGCCGTGCTCTGCCTGGGATTACTGGCGATGGTGGGCTGGAAGAGTCTGTATGCGGTGATTATGCTGGCGGTACTCTGGCTGTTCTTACCGAAACGCAGCACTTGATGCAGCATGGCGCTGTGCCAACCCGCAGGCCGGTATACACAGCGCCACCCTACAATCTGTCAGCGATCGTCTTTATGGTCTAAACGGTCGCGCTGCTCGTCTTTACGCTGATACTCGCCATCAAAGGTTTCGCCGGGCCCGGTACTGAACCCACCGCCCGGCATCCGGTTAAAGCGCAGATGGGGCATAAGCTTCATGGTCAAGTGTTTTTGCACCGGCGGCAGCAGTAATAGCAGGCCCAGGAAGTCGGTAAAGAAGCCGGGGAGTAACAGCAGCAGACCGGCAATAATCAGCGAGACGCTTTTCACCATCTCTTTCGCCGGGCTTTCGCCAGCGGCCATCTTCTGCTGCATTAACAGGAAGTTTTTGAAACCCTGGTTACGCACCAGTGACATACCAATCACCGAAGTAAAGATCACCAGAATCAGGGTCAGCAGGACGCCGAACACATGAGCAACCTGAATGAAAATCGAAATCTCAATATAAACGTAAAGAAAAACAGCAAGTAACGGTATCCAGCGCACTGGCATCTCCTGTATGGCAGCGGCACGGCGGCCCCTGTCTGAATATTTTCGCGATTCGCGTCCCACAGTGATATGGGCGGTTAGCCAAAATTCAATCGGTTTGCACGGATATTTTTCTGGAAATATGAAAGCGGTGACTCATTTCACATATTAATGATTATCATGTGTTGGGGTCGATAATAAGTGATCCAGATTACGGCAATTCGCTATCATCAGCATATGATCTCGGGCATCTGGTCGGTTAAGGGGATAATCGTCGGTCAGAATTAGACATAACCACAGATGTACTGTGTGTTTACATCAATTGCAGCTTGAAAAGAAGGTTCACATGTTAAACAACATTCGTATCGAAGAAGATTTGTTGGGTACCAGGGAAGTTCCAGCGGATGCCTACTATGGTATTCACACTCTGAGAGCGATTGAAAACTTCTACATCAGTAACAGCAAAATCAGCGATATCCCTGAATTTGTGCGCGGAATGGTGATGGTGAAGAAAGCCGCAGCCCTGGCCAATAAAGAGCTGCAAACTATCCCGAAAAACGTAGCAAATGCGATTATCTCCGCCTGCGATGAAGTGCTGAATAACGGCAAGTGCATGGATCAGTTCCCGGTAGATGTCTACCAGGGCGGCGCTGGCACCTCCGTGAATATGAATACCAACGAGGTTCTGGCCAACATCGGCCTGGAACTGATGGGTCATCAGAAAGGTGAATACCAGTATCTGAACCCGAACGACCACGTCAACAAATGCCAGTCCACCAACGACGCCTACCCAACCGGCTTCCGTATCGCGGTCTACGCCTCTGTGATCAAACTGGTTGATGCCATTAATCAGCTGGGCGAAGGTTTCCAGAACAAGGCGGTAGAGTTCCAGGATATCCTGAAAATGGGTCGTACCCAGCTGCAGGATGCCGTGCCAATGACCCTGGGCCAGGAGTTCCACGCGTTTAACGTGCTGCTGAACGAAGAGACCAAAAACCTGTTGCGCACGTCTGAGCTGCTGCTGGAAGTGAACCTTGGCGCCACCGCCATCGGTACGCGCCTCAACACCCCGGATGGCTATCAGCAGCTGGCGGTACAGAAACTGGCAGAAGTCTCCAACCTGGCGGTGGTCCCGGCAGAAGATCTGATCGAAGCCACCTCCGACTGCGGCGCCTACGTCATGGTGCACAGCGCCCTAAAGCGCCTGGCGGTGAAGCTCTCCAAAATCTGTAATGACCTGCGTCTGCTCTCTTCCGGCCCACGCGCGGGTCTGAACGAAATCAACCTGCCAGAACTTCAGGCTGGCTCCTCTATCATGCCGGCTAAAGTGAACCCGGTGGTGCCAGAGGTGGTAAACCAGGTCTGCTTTAAAGTGATTGGTAACGATATTACCGTCACCATGGCTTCGGAAGCGGGTCAGCTGCAGCTGAACGTGATGGAACCGGTAATCGGCCAGGCAATGTTTGAATCTATTCATATTCTGACCAACGCCTGCTACAACCTGCTGGAAAAATGCATTAACGGCATTACCGCCAACAAAGCCGTATGTGAAAGCTACGTCTATAACTCCATCGGCATCGTCACTTACCTCAACCCGTTCATTGGCCACCACAACGGCGATATCGTCGGTAAAATTTGTGCCGAAACCGGCAAGAGTGTACGTGAAGTGGTTCTTGAACGCGGATTGCTGACAGAAGCCGAGTTGGATGATATCTTCTCAGCGCAGAACTTAATGCACCCGGCCTATAAAGCAAAACGATATACGGATGAAAGTGAACAATAATAGTTCAGGTTAAAATTCATGAAGGCACGTCAATTGACGTGCCTTTTTTCTTTTTAGGCGTTACCAATCCACAACAATTCAATATCAACTTGTTAATAAACAAGGTAGGCACTTATGTTTGGAGCAGAACTCGTCATCGTCCTGTTGGCGATTTACTTGGGCGCAAGACTCGGGGGTATCGGTATTGGTTTCGCCGGCGGTCTCGGTGTTCTTGTTCTTACCCTATTTTTTCAGATCAAACCCGGCGCAATTCCCTTTGACGTCATTGAGATCATCATGGCGGTTATCGCGGCTATTGCCGCCATGCAGGTCGCAGGCGGGATGGATTATCTGGTGAGCCTGGCGGAGCGTATGCTGCGTCGCCATCCGAAATACATTACCTTCCTCGCCCCGCTGGTCACCTGGTTTATGACCATTCTGGCCGGCACCGGCCACACCGCTTTCTCAACGCTGCCGGTGATCACCGAAGTGGCCAAAGAGCAGGGTATCCGCCCGTCGCGCCCACTCTCTATTGCCGTTGTCGCCTCGCAGATTGCCATTACCGCCTCCCCCATCTCCGCGGCCGTCGTCTTCTTCGCCGGTATCCTTGAGCCCATGGGCGTAAGCTACCTGACCCTGCTGTCGATCTGTATTCCGGTTACGCTGCTTGCCGTGATGATCACCGCAGTGTTCTGTAACTTCCTCGGTGCCGAGCTGAAAGACGATCCGGTCTATCAGGAGCGTCTGGCGAAAGGGGAAGTGAAGCTGCGCGGCAATCAGGTGTTCGAACTGAAGCCGCACGCTAAGCGCTCCGTGCTGCTGTTCCTGATCGGCATCGTGGCGGTGATGTTTTACGCCACCGCCATCAGCGACACCGTTGGGCTGATCCAGAATCCGGTGCTGCCACGTAACGAAGCGATCGTGGTATTCATGCTGACTATCGCCACGCTGATTAGCATCAGTTGCAAAATAGACACCAGCGAAGTGCTGAACGCCAGCACCTTCAAATCCGGAATGAGCGCCTGCGTATGCGTTCTGGGTGTGGCATGGCTGGGCGATACCTTTGTGAAGGCCCACATTGCTGACATCCAGACCGTGGCGGGCGATCTGCTGCACAGCTATCCGTGGCTGCTGGCGGTCGTGCTCTTCTTCGCCGCAACGCTGCTTTACTCCCAGGCCGCCACCACCAAAGCGCTGATGCCTGCGGCCCTGATGCTGGGCGTCACGCCGCTCACCGCCATCGCCTCTTTTGCCGCCGTATCGGCGCTGTTCGTCCTGCCTACCTACCCGACCCTGCTGGCGGCGGTAGAGATGGACGACACCGGCTCCACGCGCATCGGTAAATATGTGTTTAACCACGCGTTTCTCATTCCGGGCGTGATTGCTATCTGCCTGTGCGTGGTCCTCGGCTTTATCATTGGCGGCATACTGCTGTAAAACCAATGACGATGTAAAATTACTTAAAATCGGGCCGCATTGCGGCCCGATTCATTAATGAGCGTCTGGCCTCCATGCTATAGTGACCGCTTTCGCGATAACGAGGCCGACCTGTGAATACACCCGACGCTGTTGTTGTACTCTGTACCGCTCCCGATGAAGCCACCGCTCAGGATCTTGCCGCCAAAGTACTGGCAGACAAGCTCGCCGCCTGCGTCACCATCCTGCCCGGTGCCACCTCGCTGTACTACTGGGAGGGCAAGCTGGAACAGGAGTATGAAGTGCAGATGCTGCTAAAATCCAACACGGCGCTACAGCAGGCGCTCCTCGATTGTCTTAAGTCTCAACACCCTTACCAGACCCCGGAACTGCTGGTTTTGCCAGTGCTCCACGGCGATAACGATTATCTCTCATGGCTCAACGCATCCTTACGCTGATCCTGCTGCTGTGCAGCTCCTCAGCCTTTGCCGGGTTGTTTGACGCACCCGGCCGTTCAAACTTTATTCCTGCCGACCAGGCGTTTGTTTTCGATTTTCAGCAAAACCAACATGAACTCAACCTGAACTGGAATGTGAAGTCCGGTTTTTATCTCTATCGCAAACAGATAAGTATTACCCCGGCGCAGGCCAGCGTCGGCGAGCTAAAGCTGCCTGCGGGCGAGCAGCATGAAGATGAGTTTTACGGCAAAAGCGAGATTTACCGCCAGCGGCTGACGGTACCGGTGACCATCAATCAGGCCGCAAAAGGCGCCACCCTAACCGTGACGTATCAGGGATGCGCCGATGCCGGTCTGTGCTATCCCCCGGAAACCAAAGTAGTGCCGCTCAGCGAAGTACAGGCCCTGGCAGTAGCCGCGCCGCCTGCCTCCAGGGTGAGCGAGGCTCCGCCACAGAGCGATCTGCCCTTCTCCGCCCTGTGGGCGTTGCTGATCGGCATAGGTATCGCCTTTACCCCCTGCGTGCTGCCGATGTATCCGCTCATTTCGGGCATCGTGCTTGGCGGTAAACAGCGTCTCTCTACCGCCCGGGCGCTGCTGCTGGCGTTTATATATGTGCAGGGTATGGCATTAACCTATACCGCCCTCGGCCTGGTGGTCGCCGCCGCCGGGCTGCAGTTCCAGGCGGCGCTCCAGCACCCTTACGTGCTCATCGGCCTCTCCGCGCTATTTATCGTGCTGGCGCTGTCGATGTTCGGCCTGTTCAACCTGCAGCTGCCTTCATCCTTGCAGACCCGCTTAACCCTGATGAGCAACCGCCAGCAGGGCGGCTCGGCAGGCGGCGTGTTTGCCATGGGGGCGATTGCCGGGCTGATCTGCTCCCCCTGCACTACCGCCCCGCTGAGTGCCATCCTGCTCTATATTGCCCAGAGCGGTAACCTGTGGCTCGGCGGCGGCACGCTTTACCTTTATGCGCTGGGGATGGGCCTGCCGCTGATTCTGGTCACCGTCTTTGGCAATCGCCTGCTGCCCAAAAGCGGGCCGTGGATGGCGCAGGTCAAAACCGCCTTTGGTTTTGTGATCCTGGCCCTGCCGGTTTTCCTGCTGGAGCGGGTGCTGGGTGACATCTGGGGTATTCGGCTGTGGGCGATGCTTGGCGTGGCCTTCTTTAGCTGGGCCTTTATCGCCAGCCTGGCGGCCAAAAACAGCTGGATGCGCATCGTGCAGATCCTGCTGCTGGCCGCTGCGCTGGTCAGCGTCCGCCCTCTTCAGGACTGGGCGTTTGGCGCCCCTGCCGTCCAGCAGCAGGCGCATCTCAACTTTACCCAGGTCAGCAATATGGATGAGCTGCATCACGCCCTGGCGCAGGCCAATGGCAAGCCGGTGATGCTAGATCTCTACGCCGACTGGTGCGTGGCCTGCAAGGAGTTCGAAAAATACACTTTTAGCGATCCACAGGTGCAAAATGCGTTAAAAGAGACCGTTCTGCTGCAGGCGAACGTCACGGCCAATAACGCCGGGGATAAGGCGTTACTGAAATCATTAAACGTCCTTGGCCTGCCTACCATTCTGTTTTTCAACGGGCAGGGAGAAGAGCAACGCGCGCAGCGGGTAACCGGTTTTATGGACGCCGCTGCATTTAGCGCGCATTTGCGCGATCGCCAACCGTAAACGACACTGTAGACGGACGTGCGAAGGTTTGCAGAGGAGAAAATTGTGCAACGTGAAGATGTTTTAGAAGAAACCCTGCAACTACTGGAGATCCAGGGAATAGCCAGCACCTCGCTGGAAACGGTCGCCGAACGCGTGAATTATCCGCTCGATGAGTTAATGCGCTTCTGGCCGGACAAAGAGGCACTACTGTACGACGCACTGCGTTATCTCAGCCAGAAGGTGGACGTCTGGCGCAGCCAGCTGAGGCTAAATACCGAGCTAACCACTGAGCAAAAAATACTGGCCCGCTATAGCGCACTTACCGAATGCGTGCGCAATCACCGCTACCCCGGCTGCCTGTTTATTGCCGCCTGTACCTTCTATCCCGATCCGCAGCACCCTGTTCATCAGCTTGCCGATCGGCAAAAAAGCGCGGCCTATGAGTTTACCCACGAGCTGCTCGCCACCCTGGAAGTTGACGATCCGGCCATGGTCGCAAAACAGATGGAGCTGGTGCTGGAGGGCTGTCTGAGCCGGATGCTGGTCAACCGCAGCCAGGCCGATGTGGATACGGCGCACCGCCTCGCAGAAGATATTCTGCGCTTTGCCCAGTGCCGTCTGGGCGGCGCCCTCACCTAAGCAAGCATGCCGGCCCAGGCTGAAACAAGCAGGCACAGCGCCATCAGCCGCTGAAAACGCACCATCGCCCTGGTGGTGCGAAAGAGCCGGTTTGCGGCCCTCCCCAGCCATGCCCAGCACAGCAGGCAGGCGACAGAGATAACCAGAAAACAGAGCGCCATCAGCGCGACCTCGTGCAGCGTATCCTTTCCGCCCGGGGCGAACAGGCTCACCACCGCCAGTGCCATCATCCAGGTTTTGGGGTTTATCACCTGCAACAGCGCGGCCGCGCGAGCGGTAAAGCGGCTCTGCGTCTGGCCAGATAAACTGACCGCCGGGGCGCAATACAGCTGCCAGCTCATCCAGCTCAGCCACAGCACCCCCGCCCAGCTCATCACCTGACGCGCCAGCGGATACTGGCGCAGCACCTCCCCGGCCCCGGCACCCGAGACCAGAACGATGGCGCTGGCCGCCAGGCAGGCGCTTACCAGGGCGGGAAGCGTGGCTTTCACGCCATAGTGCTGGCTGTTGGTCAAAATAAGGATATTGGTCGGCCCAGGGGTAATAGAGGCGACAAAAGCAAACAGCAGAAACGGCATCATAGTCACGGGACTCCTTTTTTGGTCCCCCCGACTGTGCCGCTATTTTCTGGAAACGTCTGGAAGGTTTGTGCACAACTGGCGGTAGTGGGCAGGCGAGATGCGATACGCCCGCTGGAACCAGCGCCCGAGATGGCTCTGATCGGAAAACCCCAGGGCGGCGGCCACGTCCACGGGCCGATCGCCGCAGGCGAGAAGCTGCCGCGCCTTCGCCAGCCGCAACTGGATTAGCCAGGCGTGGGGCGCCAGGTGGAACTCGCGTTTAAAACAGCGCGTCAGCGTAAAACGGTCCGTGCCGGTCTCGCGCGCCAGGTCGGACAGACCAATATTGTCGCCCATGTGCGCGTACAGATAATCCCGCGCGCGATGCGCAACCGCAGCGCTCTGGATCCGGGAGGGCAATTTCTTTCGCCAGTGGCAATGGGCGGTGACCTGCGCCAGCAGATTATCCATGCTGCTCTGCTGCACGATTTTCAGCTCACCGGTATGCAGGGTGGCAAAGGTCTCGCCAATGGCGCGCACCAGCTGCGGCTCGCGGGTCAGCGTCCGGGCAAAATGCAGTGAATAGCTGCCCGGCGTCGATTCATACAGCCCCTGTAGCGTGTGGGTGAGCCAGCCTTCATCAAGATAAAACGTCAGATAGGTAAAGCCCCCGGCTACCGGCGCGTCGCCATCGTGGATTTCGCCAGGCTCCAGCAGGAAAGCGTCTCCCGGACGGCTGCGGTGGCGCTCGCGCCGACAGTGAAACTGCTGCGTACCGGAGAGCGTGATCCCTACCAGGTAACTGTCGTGCCAGTGCGGATCGTAAGCATGCCCTTCAAAATGCGCTTTGATGGTTTCAATGCCGGTGTCTGCGTGCTGACGTAGCTCAAGCCAGTCTTTCGCCATACTGTCCCCCCTTTCGCCGTCAGCATCATCTACTCTGGTCACGCCGTCTGGAAGATTTGTGCAAAATCG
Source organism: Leclercia sp. UBA7405 (assembly GCA_002469605.1). Lineage (GTDB taxonomy): Bacteria > Pseudomonadota > Gammaproteobacteria > Enterobacterales > Enterobacteriaceae > Enterobacter. Next base: position 8,016 of record DKMV01000391.1, on the reverse strand, counting down.
ACGCGCAAACGGACAGATTGCCGCAAACTTAAGCAGTTGAACAGCTTTTCCCGAAATTTGGTTGACGGCGTAACGCGATTGCGGTTTAATGCGCCCCGTTGCCCGGATAGCTCAGTCGGTAGAGCAGGGGATTGAAAATCCCCGTGTCCTTGGTTCGATTCCGAGTCCGGGCACCACTATTTAAAGAACCCGCCCAAAAGGCGGGTTTTTGCTTTCTGGAGTTTCGGACTCTTCATCGAACTGCGTTCGATTATTCGCCGCAGGCGGCTCACCCCTTCGGGGCCAGCGCGACAGGCGCGCTGTTCAACGCCTTCGGCGTTAGTCCGGGTCCGGGCACCACTAATTTAGTTTCATGACGTTCCTATAAGTCCTGAAACTTTATAAATTAGTAAGTTAAAGAAATCTGATGGTACTGAAAAGTTCCGCCAGGTTTTTTCATCTGAAGGTTTGGGGCTTAATTGGGGGACTGTTGGTTCGATAAACTCCGGAGTCCACGCCACTCACCGATACCGCTATCCGCAACGCAAAGCCGCTCGATAAACCTTACAAACTCAGCGACGCGCAGGGTGTTTACCTGTTGATTAAACCTAACGGCTCAAAACTCTGGCAACTCAAATACCGCTTTAGCGATAAGGAAAAGAAGCTGGCGTTTGGCGCTTTCCCGGCCGTTACGCTGGCGAATGCGCGTAAGCTGCGTGAACAGGCTCGCGCCGTACTCAGCGCGGGTGACGCTCCGGGGGGGAAAAGGCAGAAGAAAAACAGGCAAAAAAAATCGGTATTACCTTTGAAGAAGTTGCCTGTAAGTGGGTGGGAGGCAATATCCGCTGGGCTGAGGCACACGCCGCCAAAGTCCTGCGCTCGCTGGAGCAGCATGTATTCCCGCTGATCGGCAGTATCCACGTTACCGACCTGAAAACCGCCGACATGCTGATCCCGCGGCGGGTGGCGGAGAGAAAAGACAATCCGGAGAGCGCCACAGCGCACCATGGCAATCATGCGCTAAACGGTGCAGGAGAGCCTGATCGCCAGTAATCCGGCGAACGATCAACATTAAACAGCACTATACCCCTGCTTCGGGTCATTCTTATACTGCGGAAACGCCAGCTTCAGTTCCCCTTGCTCCACTAACGGTTTTAAGTACTGCTGACGCAGCGCATTAGGGTTACGACTAAGGATCTGCCCCAACGCAGCAACGGAAATATACTGTCCCTGACATACATTCAGGATCACGCTCTTCATCAACTCCTTATCTCCCAGACGCAGCCTTTCACGCGGAACCGCAGCCAGAGCAAACAATGATTCCCGAAAAGCCTCGGTGAGATTGTCTACATCATCAACATAAGGTCGATCGATAAAGCGATTGAGCAAACGTCCATATTCATCCCGGAACGCGGGTTGATCTTCCTCAGCGTTATATGTGGAGCTCTCTTCGTTATATGTGGAGTCCCCCTCGTTATGTGTGGACCTCTGCTCGTTATATGTGGAGTTTCCCTCGTTATGTGTGGACCTCTGATCGTTATATGTGCAGTCCCCTTCGTTATGTGTGGAGTTCGCAACCGCACCTAACGAGAAAACTTCATCCGGAGTCATAACCGATACACCGGGCAGGGTGTAATATTTGCTTTTCTGCTCACCCCCTGCGACCAGAAAACCTTTACTTTCCAATCGGGGAAGCGTCAGTGTGACTTCGCGGGAGTGCCGGGTTGTTAACTGGCAAGCTCGTTCATGGTTGACCCAGCCTTCAATCGCCGCCGTTGCAACAATCACTTGTTCAAAATCATCAAGCAGATCGAAGGCCTCGCCAAATTGTTGATGCAGGTCATCCAGAACATGTTGCGGGATCAGGCTAGCGGTAGAAAGCTCTAATAGCGTCTGTGCAGGAAACGTTTTTTCCCAAAGTTTGGGGGTTCGCCAGTTAGCCGATTTCCAGCCGCTGAAAATCTTCGGCATTCCTGAACCTGCTTTCTCGCCCAGACCAATCAGCAAAAACATTTGATGTAGCAACCTGTTGCGGCAGTCACTGACGCCACCCGCAATCACGTCCTCCAACGGCAGACGCATCAAGCCGGGATTGCGAAAGCCAAACATATCGGGACGTTTGACGATCAAAATAGAGACACGGTCGGTAAAATCAGCATGGACGAGCGTGTTGACCAGCGCTTCACGTAGCGCGATATGTACTGGCGTATCCGTTTTGCGCTGACCCTCTTCGAGCATAAAGGGTACTTTCAAATCAGCGACCAGTTTTTGGTATACTTTGCGATAAAAATCAAACAGGTTTCCCGACCATGTACCGTCCGGACATACCCGATCCACCCAACGAAGCTCCGTTTTAGCTTCGGGGCGTTCCTGATAATCCACCATATAGTTAGGCGCAGCGGCAATAATCGCATCCCATTTGCCAAACATGAGAACGCCAGCCAGCGTTATGCCTTCTTTTCCGGTTTCTCTGTCTTTACGCCATCCGCCAACCATTTTAAAAAGCTCAAACGGCTCACAGGCCAGATAAGGATGCTGCGGGTTATTTGCCGAAAGCAGATTGCGGTACACTTTCAGGCTGTCCAGATCGATATCATCCTGAAAAATGTAGTGTTCAGAAAGCACTTCGTTATCCCGGCTGTCATGGATCTGTTCGGCAAGCATCCGCTTGACAGTCATATCATCACATAGGCGATCGCCTTCATGCAGACGTTGATAAGTATTACCTAATGGGGACTTTTTCAGGTGAACCGGCTTCTGTTTACGCGTCGCCTGTGGGATATGGATTGCCAGAACATTCTTGCCCTGCAAAGAGACCTGTTGCACATCATTTTCTGAAGACAACACATTCACGCTAACCCGATCGCGATCGTTTAGCTGATTGAACAGATCGGTTTTTATCTTTTCAGGATCGATTACGCCAATGGGCGTAAACTTGCCTGCCTGCTCTTTTACGCCCAGAATCACCCAGCCGCCCCGACCATTCGCCATTGCAGAGTAAGTAGGCCAGAAGTCTTTTGGTAACTCGCCTTTGCCATCTTTTCCCCCGGCCAACTTGAACTCTACCTGTTCCGATTCGATAAGGGTTTGCAGATCTATAATGTCTTTTATTTGCAAAGGCATAGAAATTTCTCTGGCTGAAAAATGTTCGGCTATATCATACCGCATCTACCAAATATCCGGTAGGTTGCTAAGGATACTGACGGTTCCTCCAGCCTTATTTATAATCCTTTCTGCCACCTGACCAGCGCCTCTTCAACTATCTCCGCAGGCAAAAACTCCTGTTCCAGACGACCACGCGGTAAGCGGGTTAAGTAGCGATAAAAATCGGCCTCTTCATTAAGCAAACCATCGGGTATTGCTTCCTGTGCTTTTACCGGTTCAGGAACGGCGCTATGGCTGGCATATTGCTCAAACAACTCACGGTTCATTAGCAGGACATCAAGAGTCGGACGACCACGTCTGGCTCTCGCCAGCATCAACAGCCCCCAGCTATCCATATCTCCCCAATAGGCAACGCGTTTTTCATCCAGAACAGGGCTGGATAGCCATTGCACGTCAAGGCCACACCCTAAAATCGCGATAGTGTCAGACAACGCTGGAAGTTGATGCAGACACTGTTCATTTTCAATCACCAGAACACGCGACGCGGTTAACGTCGTTTCCGCCAGTTCCGCCGTCGTCACCCGGCATTTTTTAAAAGGGAGCAAGCCGGGCGCTAGCGGCGCAACCAGAACCCAGTGGCTGGATTCATCAAAGGCATCAAGAAAGGTCGTCAATCCCTGCTCGCTGGCTTCGCCGGAAAAACGCACGTCCAGCAGGCGGGTTAATAGCGAAATATTGTTCTCGATAAATTTGGTGTCCACCCCTTGCCCGGAAAGCAGCCTTAACGGTAGCCCTTTTGCGCAGCCTGGCTCTAATCTGTTGGCCAGACTGGCGGCACTGATGATGTCCTGCGGGCTTTTGTGCCGCCAGAGTGAACGATGACTGATCAATAGCGGATGAAAAATGGGGTCAACCTGCTCAATAATGCCCTCCAGCAAGCAAAATTCCCGGCTCACCGCCAGATCGGCTGCGGCGCTGATCCAGTCAGACGGACCATTCAGGATCCAGCGCAGCGGCATTGAGACCGGTCCATCGCTCGCCCGATAACTGACCTCCCCCCAGTCCACGCGCCCAACGGCGACTTGCCGCCATAACTGCACGTGTTGTAAAACGCGCTGAGGCTGCTCTGCGAATATTTTAGCGGAAGGTTTGCCAATGGGCAGACAGAGCGGCCAGTTACCGGGTGGCAGTAAACGCTCGGCCCGGAGCTTTGCGTTATCCCACTGCCGTGCAAGCTTTTCACGCAGTTCATCAGGAGAATGCATCTTACGCTTTCTCACGCCGCTGGTAGTGTTGTTCAAGCTCTTCCCAGCTCAGCGAAGCCATATTTGAATCCTGACCGCGCCGGTGAACAACAATTGCCGAACGGGTATGGTCACGCAGCAGGCGCATTTCCTTATTGGGGGTGATAAATACTGCATGTAAGCCAAATTCTCTAAGCGCGGCAATAATCCTGCCCGCCACGGCATGAGAGCTGCGGGAGAAAGCTTCATCAAGGATAATGGTGCCGAAAAGCGGATAACGACTCCCCGCAGGGCATAGCGCGTAGCTAAGTGATGCGGTCAGCACGTAAGACGCGATAATCTCTTTTTCTCCACCGCTACCGCCCTGTGAGCCAGTACGCGACTCAATCACATTACCACTCTGGCGATCCATCACCGATACGGCGAACTCCAGACGAAAACGCGGATCCAGCAACGCCTTCGCCCCCAGGGTACGGTTTCGTTCACAGGCATCCCGCAGTTGCGCCACCAGCACCTGTAAGGCCTTATAATGGCTCTCGCCGTTATCATCAACAAACCGGGCGGCATTTAGCTGACGCTGCGCTTTTTCAAGCGTGCGCAGGCTTTCATGGACAACTTTTTTGGTATCCAGACGCAGGTAGCGATCCGGCTGAAAATCGACCCTGAACATGGTTTCATTGAGTTCGCTGAGTCGCGCTTCAATCACCA